>PEYS01000041.1 GCA_002763335.1 Candidatus Woesearchaeota archaeon CG08_land_8_20_14_0_20_47_9
ATAACTTTGGCAGCCACTGTGATTCAGACCCTGTAGCTGCAAAGGTCAACTGGGTTGCTGACAATGGCATTGTTGTTGCAGTTGCTGCTGGTAATGAGGCTTCTGGAGTCAGCTCACCTGCATGCGCCTCTAAGGCAATAGCCGTTGGAGCTGTTGATAAGGCTGGTGTTGTTCCTTACTGGAGCAACCATGGCACTGCCCTGGATATAGTGGCCCCTGGCGTTGATATACTGTCAACCTACTCCTGCCTTGCAGCAGGTGACTGCCTATACTATTGGTATGCATATATGTCAGGCACAAGCATGTCTGCGCCGCACATAGCAGGGGTTGCTGCATTATTATTGCAGGCCAAGCCGACTGCTACAGCAGATGAGGTAAAGCAGGCAATGTTCAGCACTGCGGTCCCTGCTGCTGGTTGTGAGAGGTGTAGAGGGATATGGCGGGGGATGTGCATAGGAAGGACAGTAGTGACATGTACCCCTGAAGAAGAGGGCGCGGGCATTGTTGATGCCTATGGCGCCTACCTTGCGATTAAGCCATCTGTTGCCTGCTACTCAGATGCTGATTGCGACGACTCAAACCCCTGCACAGCAGACACATGCATCAACCCCGGGGCAAACGAGTCATTCTGCTCAAAGACGCCGGTTGTAAATGGCACTGCTTGTGATGATGGCCTGTTCTGCACAGCAGGTGATGTCTGCGCAGGCGGTGTATGCCGCGGTGCAGCCAGGGACTGCTCTGACAGCACAGCCTGCACAGTTGATAGCTGCGATGAGGCTGGTGATGTCTGCCTGAACAGCCCTGATGATTCATTTTGTGATGACAGCCTTTATTGCAATGGGGCTGAGACTTGCAATGCGCTACTCGGATGTCAACCTGGAACACCTGTAGACTGTGACGATGGCAATGAGTGCACTGCTGAGGGCTGTAATGAGGACAGCAACGCCTGTGAATATATAGAGCTGGCAGATAACACTGCATGCACTAACGGTGTATGCTGTTCAGGCTCCTGCACAGTTGGTGTTTTAGAGTGCCCTACATCTGTTATGTGCTGGAGCTCAGAGTACAGCTATCTGAAGAGGGCCACATCTCAGCTCAGAAAGTTCTGCAAGTGCGCTGAAGGAACCTATGGTTACAGCAGTTACAGCTACAGCCTAGGCAGGAAGAGCGCGTACCAATACATTGACTCAGGTGACAATGAGAACTGGGAGGCAATGCCTGTTTCAACACGCAACCCTGCCTACAGGGTAAGGTGCAGTGACGGGAGCTGGTATTATACGAACCAGGACTATTACATGGGCTAAAGAGGTTATGAAAATGACAGAGCTCGCCTACATGGATGACTGCTACGCAAAGGAGCTTGACGCAACTGTTACTGCTGCTGAAGGCAACAATCTAGAGCTTGACAGGACAATCTTCTGCCCCCAGGCAGGCGGCGTTGAGTGTGATAAGGGCACTATGGGCTGTGGTGAGACTGCTTATAACGTAGTCTTCGTCAAAAAGGACAAGGGCAGGGTGCTGCATCAGCTAGAGATGCCTGGCCTTAAGCTAGGTGATAGGGTTCACCTAAGCTTAGACTGGGATAGGCGCTATCTCCTGATGCGCTACCACACATCTGCACACCTCATAAGCGGGATATTTGCAAAGGATCTTGGAGCAAAGATAACAGGCAACTCCCTAACCACAGAGAAGGGTAGGATTGACTTTGACCTTGAGAGCTTTGACAGAGCCCTCATCGAACAGTGCTTTGATAAGGCGAGAGAGCTTATAAAGAAAGACCTGCCTATTGATATCTATTCGCTTCCAAGATCAGATGTCGAGTCAAAACCTGAGATGGTGAAGCTTGCAATGGGCCTGCCCCCAAACATAAAGGTATTGCGCATTGTTGACATCAAGGGCTTTGATGCACAGCCAGATGGTGGATGCCATGTAAAGAGCCTTGGAGAGGTTGGTGAGATCAAATTCCTTAGTGCAGATAACAAGGGTAAGAGCAACAGGAGGGTCTACTATAGGCTTAGATGAGAGGGCTTTGAACGCACTCGGCTTCGCTTTCAGCTCGCCTCGGCATTCAAAGCCCTCAGACGTCATTTGTGTATGAATCGACAAGCACAAACACGCCATCATCAGCATCATAATTAAGCAAAAGAGGTTTTCTAGTGAGAAAAAGCAACAAAAATTCGCCTGCTCGGGGCTATCCCCAACTTAATTTACGCCCCTCGCTCCTGCACGGCGAATTTTTGAACGTCAAAAGCTCGCCTTCCGAGCGAGCTTTTGACTGCCGAATGGAATCGGTGGGCTTGCTTAAA
>PEYS01000214.1 GCA_002763335.1 Candidatus Woesearchaeota archaeon CG08_land_8_20_14_0_20_47_9
AAAAATTCGCCTGCTCGGGGCTATCCCCGACTTAAAAGTCGGGGCTTTACGCCCCTCGCTTTGACACGGCGAATTTTTAGACTCAAAAGTTCTCGCCCTGAAGGGCGGGGCTATGCCCACGAACTTTTAAGTTATATTCTTTAGACCTCAACACAAATGACATCTGAGGACTTTGAACCCGAGGGCGAGTTAGGAAGTCGAGGTGTTCAAAGTCATCAGTTAATTATAGCAAACAGCTCCCCTGTCGCATTATGCGAGAATGTTACTGTGCTGTCTTCATAATAGTAGACAAAGTTGATGCTGGATTTCTCCTTTGAGCCCTGAGCAGCGTCTGTAATTACGCAGACTGATGGTGCTGTTGTTGTAATCGCGAAGTAAGCTGCCTCTCCAGCAGGTACAAGTTGGTCAGCAAAGGCGTTCCTGCATTTTACATTGGGGCCTGTTACTACAATCTGCTGTACCTTAATTCCCCTTCCAAGCCCGTTCTCTATGAACAGGTCAATCCTGTCTGACGCCAAATTTTCTGTTATCTTGAAGTCCTTGCATGTAAGCCCGCTCGGCAGTGTGCACCTCTCAGGGATAAGTGCCTTTGGGTTGAGCACGCCGAAATAGGATAGAGCACCGACAACTACCAATACAACAAGTATTGCCCAGCCATAGGTCATCAAGAACTCCATTGCTGCCTGGGCATTTCTGCTGGTTATGCTTCCTGATCTCATGGTATCACCGTTTTTTACTCTGTGCTTACATGCTTTACAAGCACCTGTGTTGATATGTCCTCTAGGTAATCATAGATGAGGTAAATGTTTATGACAGTCTCTGCTGATTCTGTTGCCAGGTCGTCAGGAATATCCTGGGTGCATGTTATGGTGCGCTCACCACTGTAGATTGGGAGGTAACCGACGACCATGCCATCAGCATCACCTTTTGGCTTTGCCCCGAACATGGTCTGGAGATCATCTTCAACATCGCTCCTGCTCCAGTCATTGGCTTCTGTTATGCCTGGGCAGCTAAGCCCTTTAGTATTGTCTCCAGGTTTGATGCCTGTGTCAATAATAAGCAGTGGCTTGTCCTTCTTAAGCAGGTTTTCAGTGTATGCTATCGTAGATCCACTATCAGCGTTTAGTGTGATCTTCTTCCTTCCGCACCCAAGAGTTTTCCAATCATAATCATGTCCTCTATCTATTTCTTCTGGCTGGTACATATTCCCGTTTCCCTTGTGGGCTACTGTGAATGTGAAGCTTATCCTGTTCCTGCCCCCGACGCCTTCCTGCAGTGAGGTTATCTGTACTGGGCCTCCAGAATTATACACGGCCTTGCTCTCAGTTACCTTACAAACACCCTCCTTGTCAGGCTCTAGAACATTCCTCTTCAGGCAGAGCTTTGAGGTTGCCATTGTGCCATACCTGTAGCATGCATCTGCACGGATTGTGAAGGGCATATTCCCGCTAAGGCTCCCCTTGTAGTTAAAGCTATCATCATCATTCGGAGGAAAGGATATGTAGGCTGTGCCCCCCTCAATCGTGTTGCCCTCAACATCCTTGTAAGTGCGGATGAGCTTCTCCTCTTCGCCTGTGGGTTGCGACATATCACTCTCTTTTGCACTAAATTCTACAGGGTCTATTCCGCTGAGGCTAAGCTTCATCCATCCTGCAGGTATGGTTGCCTCGCCATCATTCTTTAGCTTAACCACAACCTTAAAGGGGAACTGCTCCCCATCAGTCACCTCTGCTGGCGGGTTGCCTTCAATGAAGCTCATAAGAACACCATTCGTGCCACCTACAAAGGGCGACCCTGCTGATGGCTTGCCACCATCACCAGCACACCCTGTAAAGGCTATTATGATAAGAGCTGTTGTGATTATGTGCCATGTTTTCATTTTATGTTAAGCCTCCTTTTGGTAATTACTAAAATGGTTAAGTGTAGGGTCCAGAAACATGTTTTGCCGGGTAGAAAGAATCTCCACTAGAAGGCTCATCTTCATACCCACCAGCATGCTTCACCAGTATCTGCTGCGATATATCCTCCTTGTAGTTGTATATTAAGTATATGTTCAGCACCTTCTCTGCTGTGCTTGAGCCGATATCTGCCACTGACTGCATGCAGGTTACTGTGCGCTTGCCGTCGTAGAGCTTGATGTAACCAAGCTCATACTGGTTGCTGTCGCTCTCTACTGCTCTGGTGAACATTTCTCCAGTCAGATCAACAACTCTATGGTCGTCAAGGTACACGTTTCCACTTGGTACAGGGCTAATACCTGTGCATGTAAGCCCTTCCATTCCT
>PEYS01000084.1 GCA_002763335.1 Candidatus Woesearchaeota archaeon CG08_land_8_20_14_0_20_47_9
GCCAGAAATTCCGATTTGCAAATCGGAATTTCTCAGCGTTTCCAGATTAGTCTTCCCACCAGTCTGAGACTGGTGGAAAGATAATCTTTCTACTCATTAAACGCCCCCTTTATCCTATCGAAAAAACCCTTTTTCGCATCTACGCTGTAGTTCTTGCTCTTGGATAAGCCCTCAAACTCCAGAAGCAGCTCCCTCTGACGCCTACTGAGACTCTCAGGCACAGCAATGCTTATCCTTACGTTCTGAGAGCCCCTAGCACCGCCGTGTAGGGCCCCTATACCATTGCCCCGCATCCTAAAGACAGTGCCTGCCTGGGTGCCTGCTGGAATCTTTAACTCTGCTTCGCCATCAAGGGTTGGAAGCTTTATTGAGCCACCAAGGGCAGCTACTGTGAATGGGATGTTTGCGTTAAGCCAGACATCATTGCCCTGCCTTTCAAAGACATCATCTGGTTTTATACTTATTCTGATGTAGAGGTCTCCGGCAGGCGCCCCATGCTCTCCAGCCTCGCCCTCGCCTGCAATACGCAGGTTGCTCCCATCCTCTATGCCTGCAGGTATCTCCACCTCGAGCTTGCGATTCCTCTTTACACGCCCCCTGCCATCGCAGGCCTTGCACGGGTTTGTTATTATCCTGCCCTGCCCACTGCACCTTCTGCATGTAGTGCTTGTGGAGACCATGCCAAATGGGGTTCTTATTGTCTGCTTTACAACGCCTCTGCCATTGCAGTCAGGGCAGGTTTCAAGCGAGTTATCTCTAGAGCCGCTGCCGTTGCACTCAGCGCATTTGTCAAGGCGTGTTAGGGTTATCCTCTTTTTCACACCGAATGCAGCCCCCTTAAGGCTTATCTCGATCTCTATGTTTAAGTCACTGCCCCTATGCATGCGCCTCTGCCCCTGCGCCCTGCCAAAGCTGCTGCCAAAGAAGCTGTCAAATATGTTGTCAAAATCAAAGTCAAAGTTCGAGAAGTCCCTGAAGTCAAATCCGCCTGTGCCTGCAGTGAAGCCCTCGCTAGCAGTGCCAAAGCGGTCATAGTTTGCACGCTTCTTATCATCGCAGAGTACGCTGGCTGCCTCGTTTATCTCCTTCAGCTTCTCCGCTGCCCCTGCGTCCTTGTTGAGGTCAGGGTGGTACTGCTTTGCAAGCCTCTTATATGCCTTCTTTATCTCATCCCTTGGGGCATCCCTTGAAATCCCCAGGGTCTCGTAATAGTTGCGTGCCATATTATTTCTACCTATCTCAACCTATTTCTACCTGAATTTGTTTACTTAAAGCCGACGATACTTGAAGGCATTTATAAAGTTAACTGAAGTCACCTGCTTCTCCTGACACCAATCCTGTTGCAGTGCCTGCTTATGGGGCAGCTGCTGCAGTGCGGCGAGATTGGCCTGCATATGTTCTGGCCGAATGATACCAGGAGTGAGTTTATTGTTATCCAGTAGTTTCTTGGCAGCTTTTTTCTGAGCATCATCTCTGTCTGCAGCGGTGTTTTTGTCTTAACGTAGCCGAGCCTGTTCATAATCCTGTGCACATGGGTGTCAACGCAGATTGCCGGCTTTTTAAATGCAGCTGCTACTACAAGATTAGCGGTCTTCCTGCCAACGCCTGGAAGCCTCACCAGCTCATCTACACTATCAGGTATGCGGTTGTTGAATTCCTCCCGAATACTCCCGGGCAGTGATTTCAGATGGGATGCCTTGGTCTTGTAAAATCCCACGGGGTAGATCAGGCCCTCAATCTCCCCTACAGCCATATCCTCAAGGTCTGCCAGAGTTTTTACCCTTGAGAAGAGGCGCTCTGCTGCAGCGCTAGTTGTCTCGTCCTTTGTTCTTGCGGAGAGCATGGTTGAGACAAGCGCCTTGAAGGGGTCATCTGTCTGCATAGCTATCTCATCAATGGCAGTTGCCCTGTATGAAGCAACCTCACGCCTAAGGATGCTGTATAATGCGCAGATATCCACCTTTTTCATTACAAAGCACGAGAGCATCAAACCAAAGGTTTATTAATATGTGTGTTTTCTATGGCTTGGGGTTGTAACTAATGGGACAGCAGGAAGTAAGGGACTTTCTAAACAAGCATAGGGAGAGGTGGTTTACGTCAACTGATATTGCCAGGGATCTTAATGTCTCTAAGGGCTCTGTGATAACAAACCTCTCAAAGCTGCGTAAGAGCAAGCACGTTAACTTCAGGCCCGCCAAGAGGACAAACCAGTACGAGTACGCTTATAAGAAGTGAGGGCTTTAAATGCTCAAAAGTTCGTGGGTATAGCCCCGCCCTTTAGGGCGAGAACTTTTGAGTCCGAAAATCTGCGTTTCGAAGCGAGGGGCGT
>PEYS01000189.1 GCA_002763335.1 Candidatus Woesearchaeota archaeon CG08_land_8_20_14_0_20_47_9
TCAAATTCAACTGCAACATTAATATCTGGCTCCTCAATGTTGGTGTTATCATTTATGATATCAATCTCAACAATATTCTCAGGGTTAATTCTCATCAACGCCCTGAAGAGGGTTTCATCCTCATCGTAAACCTCTATCAGGAAGTCTGCGCTTCCCCCGTATTTATCACTCAACTTGTTTATTCTTCTCATCACCTCCTCGTTTTTCTTTGTCTCTTCAATCTCCTTTGGACTTGGGCCCTTTTGTTCATTTCCCGGGCCTGGCATTTTGCCTGCCCTCATTGCAGCCCTAAACTCTTCTTTAATAAAATCCTTTGTAGGGAAGACCCAAATCTGCATGAATGGAGTTATAATCTCTCTTCCGTCCAGTTGCCTTTCCTCTTCCCAGTAATGCAGCTCTCCATATTCACTCTTGTACTCGATGTCTTTTAACTCAATATCTAGCGCGGTATCTTCAAGACAACCAGTCATTTCATGCAGCTCCCTTGCATTATCAACAAACCTCCAGTAGGAAGCAAATATCCCGCTTATATGCTTCTCCCATTCTGCTGGCGAGCTTGCTACGTACTCTTCAAAGAACCATCCTAAGAATTCCTGGTTAAGGGCGTTCTCTAACTCCTCCCTCTGTTTTTTTAACCCTTCAATCTCCCGCTTACACCAGCCTGGGCCAAGGCTTGTTTCAACCCTATGCCGGAGCTCATTAAGCTCATCCAGGTCTTCACCCCAGGTGTCAAAGTTTAGGTATGACTCGGTTTTGCCTGTTGGCTTGATATTGCAACCGCCTGAAAAACTGATAACAGCTTTTTCTTCCCTGTACGGGTTCTCTTCAACACAACCAAACTTAACTACAGAGTTATCCCACTCAGTGCATCTGCTCTGGGCGCAGTCACCATCAGTGCTGCATTCCCTGCATTTTACTTGGGATTCGCAGCCATTCTCCCAGTCTCCATCACAATCATAAAAGCCCTCCTCGCATTCGCATCTCCCGATTTCTTCGACACAGACCTGGTTTGGCATACAATCATGTTTGCATGCATCCCATCTGCCCCCACAAGTAGGATCTTTTGATTCGCAACCGTCAGCGTCATCACCCTCTCCTTTACCATTGCAATCAAAGAAGTATTCCCGGCAGTGGCATTTGCCTTCATAAGAATCACATACCCTGTTCTCACCGCAATCCTTATCCTCTTCACACTCCCTTTCTTTTACAACCCACCCTGTTAGGCCGCTTATAGTTGTCTTTTCAGTTTTTAAATATTGAAGGTCTTTTGAGAATTCTAGTATAAAGCTGCCAGTTGGTGTGAAGCCTTCTTCTTGAGGCTCTTCAGATTCCTCTTCCTCAAATTCCTCTTCAGGCTCCTCTTTCTGTCCTGGCTCTTCGTCTCTTGTCTCTTCTTCAAACTCTTCTTCTACCTCTCCAATCTCTTTTTCCTCCCTAGGTTCCTCTTTAATCCCCTCTTCAGGAATCTCAGGTAGTTCCTCTACCTCTACTTTCTCAACTAATTCTACCTCTACTTTCTCAACTAATATAACCTCTTCTTCCTCAATCACCCTATCTGGTAATAACTTGCATATCCCTTTTGAGCAGATTGCATTCTCATCACCACAATCTTCTCTCACTGCACAACGCTTATCTGTTTTGATAACCTCAATCTCTTCTTCTTCATCTTCCCCTTCTTCCTTACCTTCAGGCTCTTCTGCAGTGATATCCTCACAGACACCCTTTTCATTCAGAACCTGCCATGGCATGCAGACCTCGTCTTCATCCTCTATAAATAAGCACTTATCACCTTTGAAATAATAACCATCAGGGCATTCAATTTCCCCTTCCTTTTCTTTTATCAATGAAACCTTGCATTTGCCATTTACCTCAACACACTCAAATTCTTCAGTAGGCTCTGCACAACTAGCTGCCATCACGTCTTTTAGCGGTAAACAACCATCTCCGCATTGCGAACATTCTAAATCCTCTTCCTTACAATCCTCACAATTGCAGGGGTTTTCATGCTCTCCTTCGCATTTTCCATCACCGCAGAAGGCTGTACAAACATAGCCTGCTGGCAGGCTACAGTCTATTCCATTATCACCGTAAGTTACAGTTATCTTCTCTAAACCATCACAACATTGCCTATCCTCTCCAGGCATATAAGTTTCTCCTTCCTTAAGGCACTCTTCACTTACATTTATAGTTACGTTTACGGTTGTGACATTGACAGTAGTGTCATTTACACTGACATCTATGGTGACATTAGTACTGATGTTTGTACTGATATTTAAGTCGGGCTCCTCTCTAATCTTTACACAGC
>PEYS01000025.1:0-703 GCA_002763335.1 Candidatus Woesearchaeota archaeon CG08_land_8_20_14_0_20_47_9
TTCTTTCGCAGTACTGCGCATTGGAGACGAATTTTTGCTTTTACATTTGCCTCTTGTGCATATTTGTCTTCCAGATTTTTCAAGGAAAAATCCGGCAAAAAAGAATTCCCTCTTGCAACATACATAATTATCACCTCTTGAAAACCAAAAGGAGAACAAGTATATAAAACTTACGATAATTAAAGTCTTAAGCTATAAGTCAACTCTTCCAGAAAAGTTCCAAGAATTTCATGTGTAATGCCTGCTAGATTAGACGCGAGTGCATTCAAGGTTTTCTAATCAAACCGGCTATCCACATACCCTGTCTCATACTCCCCGCAGCGCTCGCAGACGCCCTTAAAGTTCTTCTTCAGGTGCATGCGGCGTATCATTCTGATGGCCCGGCCATTCCATATATCTCTTAGGCTCTGCTTGTTTGCATCGCCAATAATCATATGCCCTTCATAATCAACACAGCATACAGTCACCCTGCCATCCCACAGGATAACAATATTGCCGCGCCAAGGTTCCTTGCAAATGGTTTTGCGTCTTGCATTGAAGTCAAGGCATGGCTGTAACTGTAAGCGGTTTACTCTGGGCTTCCACTTCCTTACAAAATCATCTACATAGGGCTCTGTGTCCTTAAAGACTACCATACTTACATCAATCCTTGTCTTGCTCTTAAGCTCTCTGCGCCTCTTCAGCAGCCTTTCAATTGCTGCCT
>PEYS01000025.1:709-1090 GCA_002763335.1 Candidatus Woesearchaeota archaeon CG08_land_8_20_14_0_20_47_9
TGGGGTAGTTAACACCGCGCACGCGTTCATAGCTCTCATTACACCCGTCAAGGCTTATTGTGATGCGGTCTATCCCGCAGGTAAGAAGCTTATCAGTTTTCTCATTGTCAAGCAGGACTGCGTTTGTAGTTAGAAAAGGCCTTATGCCCTTTGAATGCAGATAGCGCGCCATTCTGAAGACATCTGGATGCAGGAGTGGCTCTCCCCAGTTAAACAGCAGTGCAAACTCTGCCTTTGGGTTTTGATCAACAACACGCTTGAAAAGCCTGTAGTTCATAAAGCCCCTCTTGCGCTTCATACCCCTGTTTACAGGGCACATCTTGCAGTTGAGGTTGCAGGTGTTTGTAAGCTCGAACTGCAGGCTTGTAATCTTAGGAGCAT
>PEYS01000025.1:1105-9902 GCA_002763335.1 Candidatus Woesearchaeota archaeon CG08_land_8_20_14_0_20_47_9
GAAAACACATCTGATTCAGAACATTGTAGTATATGCTCCTCCAGGATCCATACCTTGTCTCCATAAACTCTGCCCAGTCAGGCTTCCTGAGGTAGTAGCGCGATACAAGCCTGTAAACGAGTTTTCTAAGCATTCTCCAAAGCCTCTATGCCCAGGTTGCAAAGTCCTTTGCCATCACAGCAAGGTTTACTATATCCCTTGGCTTCCTGATCTGTTTTAACACCTTAAGCAGGATCTTTGGTCTAAGAAAGAAGCTCTTATAAGCCCTTGACCTCAGACTTACAACTTGGTCAGGGCTAAGGCACTCATTCCCCATGACAGAGTAGTTCTGCTCATAGTACCTCCAGTCATAGCTTCTGATCCAGTTGTTTGCCTTTGCAATCTTGTACAGGTCTGTCCATGGGAATGGCACTGCGCAGTAGAACTGGGCGAAGCCAACATCAAGCTCCTTGAGAAGCCTTACAGTATCCTGTATAGTCTGCCTGGTCTCGCCAGGCAGCCCTACCATGCAGTGCGCAGTAACCTCAAGACCAGCAGCCTTAGCAAGTTTAATCGCATTCACAATCTGCTTTACTGTAGTGCCCTTCCTTGCCTTGTCCAGCACTTCTTGACTTGCAGACTCAACACCAAAGCCAATATTCCAGCAGCCTGCACGCTTCATACGCCTGAACATCTCAGGGTCAGCATTATCCACCCTGCCATTGCACGCCCAGTGAACCCTAAGCCTGCGCCTTAGAATTTCATCGCAGAATGCCATGACAAAATCCCTATTAAGCGTGAACGACTCTGTCCAGATCAGGAACTCGCTCACACCAAGGCCTTTAAGATCATACTCCATCTCATCAACAACCCTGCTGACTGAGAACAGCCTTAGACCCTGGCCATAGTATGGCTTTGCAGAGCAGAAGGTGCAGTTGTAGGGGCATCCCCTAGCAGTTGCAAGCAACAGGAATGGCTTGTCTAGGAATGGGATCTTGTAGTTGTTGACATTGATGTACTGCCAGGCAGGGTAGGGTATCTTATCAATATCCCTGATGAAGGGGCGTTTTTCATTGTGGGCAATCCCCTCTTTTGTCCTGTAGGACAGGCCTTTTATGGATCTCAGCAGGGGCTCAAGCCCTTTATAAGGGGCTGCTGATGCCATTGCCTTAGTGAGTTCTGTAATCGTGTCTTCAAGCTCGCCCCTTACAACTATGTCAAGGCAGGGCTGCATTGCAAAGCACTCATTAGTAAGCTCTGTAACGTGAATGCCGATTGCAACTGTGATTATGCCTGGATCAATATCCTTAGCCATCTTGGCTACAGAGAGGTCACCCTCAATTGAGGGCGTGGCAGTGTTTATTACCACAATTCGTGGCTTAAACTGCTGGATCATACCCTTAAGGGCAGCATAGGATATGCCCTCAACAATGCAGTCATTAACCTTGACGCAGAAGCCAGCCTTCTCAAATAGTGCTGCAGCTGTGCATACAGAGTATGGAGGCCAGACTGTTGTCCATGCACCTAGGCGCTGCATGCACCGTCCTTCTCTAACCATCTTCACCCCCTCAAATGGTGGAGGGTTTATAAGGTATGCCTTCATCAGAGTGGTGAAGAAGTGGGAGATTTATAAATTATTCGAAAACCTTGAATGCACTCGGCTTCAAAGCCCTCTATCCGAAACCTTTATTTATAGTGCATGTGTCCCAAGGCCAGTTATCGGGAGGCTGAGGCATGGAACCAGAATCAGAAGAGAAGAAGCCTGAACAGCCTGGCATTAAGCTCAAGGTAGCTGAGGCTGTGCAGGATGATGTGAATAAGGGCATTGTGCGCATAGACTCAGGCTTTATGCACCAGATCGGCATCAGGCCAGGGGACTTTGTCGCGATAAAGGGGGAGCGCGCCACAGTCTGCCTCTCTGACAGGGCATACCCTGGAGACATAGGGCTCAACATAATAAGGATGGATGGCGTCATAAGGAGGAATGCCAAGACAAGCATAGGCGAGCTTGTAGCTGTATCAAAGACAACTGTAGTGGAGGCTAACCGCGTTGTCATAGCCCCTGCAAAGAAGGGCATAGTGATAAGGGCTGCTGCAAACATATTCAAGCAGGGCCTGCTCGGAAGGGCTGTTGTAAAGGGTGACATTGTCTCCCTAGGAGGGAGCAACAGGAGGAAGGACACCCTGACCCATAGCCCGTTTGAGGACATATTCAGGATGCTGGATGAGGAGGTTATGGGCTTCGGCTTCGGAAGCCTGCGATTCATAGTCGTTGACACAATACCAAAGCAGCCAGTCATAGTAACAGACATGACAGAGGTCATCTTCAACCCGGAGGCAGTTGAGCTTGTTGAGGAACAGAGTCTTGAGGTAACATACGAGGATGTGGGCGGGCTTTCTGAGGAGATAAAAAAGATAAGGGAGATGGTAGAGCTCCCCCTAAAGCACCCGGAGATATTTGAAAGGCTAGGCGTAACTCCACCAAAGGGCGTGCTTTTGCACGGACCCCCGGGCACAGGCAAGACGCTTATTGCAAAGGCAGTTGCAAACGAGACAAACTCCAACTTCAGCCTCATCAACGGGCCAGAGATAATGAGCAAGTACTATGGGCAGAGCGAGCAGAACCTGCGCAAGAAGTTTGAGGATGCTAAGAAAAACGCCCCATCAATAATCTTTATTGACGAGATAGATGCTATTGCGTCAAAGCGCGAAGAGGTCCATGGTGAGGTTGAAAAACGGGTAGTTGCGCAGCTCCTTGCCCTTATGGATGGCCTTACAAACAGGGGAAAGGTCGTTGTCATAGCAGCCTCAAACGTGCCTAATATGCTTGACCCTGCCCTTAGAAGGCCTGGACGCTTTGACCGGGAGATTGAGATAGGGGTGCCCTCAAAGGAGGGTAGGCTTAACATACTAAAGATCCACACAAGGAATATGCCCCTGAGTAAGAATGTTAATCTCAAGGAGTTCGCAAACATCACTCATGGCTTTGTGGGGGCAGACCTTGCAGCCCTCACAAAGGAGGCTGCCATGATTGTCCTTAGGCGGATACTGCCTGACCTGAAGCTGAACGAGAAGGAGCCCATATCCAAAGAGGTGCTTGAACAGCTCGTGATCACGAGAAAGGACTTCAGGGAGGCGTTAAAGGTTGTAAGGCCATCTGCAATGAGGGAGGTGCTGATTGAAATCCCCAATGTCAAGTGGGATGATGTCGGTGGCTTAGAGCATGCGAAACAGGAGTTGAGAGAAGCAGTTGAGTGGCCTATAAAGCACAGTGAGGCATTTAGGCGTTTAGGTGTTAGGCCGCCAAAGGGGGTGCTCCTCTTCGGAGCCCCTGGCACTGGAAAGACCCTCCTTGCAAAGGCAGTTGCAAATGAATCTGAATCAAACTTCATACTCATAAAGGGTCCTGAGTTGCTCTCAAAGTGGGTTGGTGAGAGTGAGAAGGCTGTGCGCGAGGTCTTCAAGAAGGCCCGCCAGGTTAGCCCCTCGATAATATTCTTTGACGAGATTGACTCAATGGCCCCAAGGCGCAGTGCAAGCTCTGACAGCAGGGTGACTGAGCGCATAGTCAACCAATTGCTTACTGAGATGGATGGCTTAGAGGATTTGTATGACGTTGTGATCATAGCTGCAACTAACAGGCCTGACATGATAGACCCTGCCTTGTTAAGGCCGGGAAGGTTCGACCGAATCATACTGATAAACGTGCCTGATGAGAAGTCTAGACTAAAAATCTTTGAGGTCCATACAAAGGAAATGCCTCTCAAGGATGTAAGCATTACAAAGCTTGCAAAGGGGACTGAAGGGTATGTGGGCTCAGATATTGAGGCTATCTGCAGAGAGGCTGCTATGCTAGCGCTGAGGCGCAACATAAATGCAAAGACTGTTGGCGCAAAGGAGTTTGAAAAGGCTCTGCGGAAGGTAAGGCCATCTGTAACAAAGGAGATAGAGCAGGCATACATTGATGCAACAGAAACCTTCAAACAGGCAAAGGCAAAGGCCATGAAGGAGAAGCCGGCTTATATGGGGTAAAATTCTCTGCGAGAATTTTATGATGTAGGAAGGGCAACCTTGCAGATTTTTGTGATTCATGCAAAAGTGCATTTTGACTGAGGCATTCACCGCCTTAACACAACCCTACCCACTAGCCTCAAGCCAACCCTACACGAAAACAGAATCATCCCCGGCTCTGTAATCATCAGTCTCGGCAGCAGCTGTGATGGGAAGTCTCGGTCATATTTTGATAGCACAGCCTGTGCATGCTTGCTGCTTAGCAGGGCTATCAGCCTGTTGTAATCACCTGCATGCATGCTGTCAAGAGCATTTCTTATCAGGAGTGAGAGGGCTAGCTCCTTGCCTATTGCCTTCTTCCACAGCCTTGTGTAGCTCTTTCTCTTGCTCAGAGCCTCTGCGAGACTCTTTGCTGCAATCAGGCCCTGCACTATGCCCCCTCCAGTAGTTGCCTTGACCTGGGCTGCAGCATCGCCTAACAGGTAAATGTTACATTGCTCTGTTCTGATGTTCTGATTGTATATTGGAATTAAGCCAGCCTGGGCGTTTATAGTTATCTTCGAGAGCTGTTCCGGGCTCTTTTTAAGCTGCTCCCTTGCTATCAACTCAAGTTGTTCTCTGGGCTTGGTGTAGCAGGCAATGCCAAATCTTACAGTGTTTGTGTTCTCAGGCACAAGCCAGGCATAGCCCTTTGGGAAGGGGTAGAACTTGACAGAATTGTCATTGCTGAGCCTCAGCCTGAGCTGGTAGCCTAGCATAAAATGCCTGCTGCCGTACATGCCAGCTGCCCTTGCAACTGCTGAACTTGGGCCGTCTGCTCCGATGAGGATGTCTGCTCTATGCTGTTGATGTTCCCCTCTCCTCTTTTTAGCTCTTGTGCTGCTCTTTATGAGGTCAATCTCAAACAGTCTGGTTTTCACCTGCCCTGTTTCTCTATGGTCTGTCTTCCTGAAGCCAACAAACCTGGTGTTCATATGAAACCTTGCCCCTGCATCAGCAGCCTGCTTCTTGAGAAAGCGATCAAAGCCAGCACGGTCAAGTACTAAGTTAGCCCTGCCAAGCCTGACAGTGATGCTGCTTTTATTTTGGGCGTAGATGTGAGCATAGTTAACCTGGTTGATTATAAACCTGGGCAAGGTTGTTTTATCTGAAGTGCTATGCCTGCCTCCCTGCTTCTGAGAACCAAGCGAGAGCCCCATGCCTTCAAGCACATCAAGCAGCGCTGCTGTAGTAATGCCAGTACACTGCACAGGCTTGCCAACTGCCTTATGCTCCTCAAAGACATCAACCTTAAAACCTGCCCTGGCAAGGAGGTATGCGCATGCGCATCCTGCAGGCCCTGCTCCGATGATTGCGATGTCAGCCATACTTGGTAGAAACAGGAGGTGGTTTAAGAAGGTTTTGGAGGCATGGTTCGCAAATTTTTCGATTTTACAAGCGGTAATTATAAAAAGACGAATTATTTCCTTAGGCAACAGAAGGGGGGTCGAATGGTTAAGAAAAAGGGAAGAATTGAACATATAAACTATGCTACTGTTGCTAAACCTCACACACCCATGTATCTTATGCATAAATATTGGGCTAGAAAGCCCCATAATGTTGTCTCGGAATATATAAAGAGGTATTCCAAAGAAGGGGATATTGTTTTAGACCCTTTCTGTGGCTCTGGACCAACACCGATTGAAGCGATTAAGCTAGGAAGAAAGGGCATTGGGATTGATTTAAACCCCCTTGCCACTTCTATAACAAGGATGACCGCTATGCCTGTGGATGTTAATCAAATAAAAAAAACATTTGAAGATATTAAGGCAAACTGCAAAGATAAGATCGATGAATTATACAAGACGAGGTGTAAGAAGTGCGGCAATGCTGCTATAACCCTTGCTACAATATGGGATAGAGAAAAATCAGAACCTCTAGAAATAAGATATTATTGTGGTAATTGTAAAAAAAGAGGAGCAAAGAGACCTGATGATGGTGATTCTAAATTATTGAAAAAAATTGAAGAAATGGAAGTTCCACATTGGTATCCAACACAAAGGTTATCTTACAATGGGGAAGACTTTAAGGAAGGAACACATATCTCAGATGTTGATTCAGTTGATAAATTGTTCACAAAACGTAATTTAATCTCACTGTCAATATTATTTAATCAAATAGAGAAAGTCAAGGATCAGAAAACTCAAGATTTATTTAGGTTTGCCTTTACCTCAATGTCCCATCTAGCAAGTCGGATGTGTCCCGTAGCAAAACCAGGTGGAAAAGGGCATTGGAGTAAATTTAGCGCAACTTCTTTTTGGTCTCAACATAGATACTATTTACCTATAATTTCTATGGAGTCTAATGTATGGATGCTTTATAGAAGTGCAGTTGAAGCAAAACAAGGAGTACTTAATGGTAAGACAGACTCAAACAGCCAAATAAGGTATTACAAAGAAGCCAAGAAATTTGACGATTTAAATGATGGGGCAAATATCTTTATAAAAGAGCATAATGCGCTTGGATTAACAGAAGTAATCCCGAAAAATTCTGTAGATTATGTATTCACAGATCCTCCTTATGGCGGCGCCATACAATATTTTGAGTTGAGCACTCTATGGGCCTCTTGGCTAAAGGAGGACATGGAGTTCAGGGATGAGATTACAGTAAACAAGCAGCAAAATAAGGACTTTGAGTATTATCACAAGATGTTGAGAAAATCCTTTAAGGAAGTTTATCAGGTTTTAAAGCCAGGCAGATACATGACAGTCACCTTCCACAGCACTGATATAAAAGTCTGGAACTCTATTATTAAGGCGGTTGTCATGGTGGGTTTTGAGCTGGAGAAGATTATCTATCAGCCCCCTGCAAGGCCATCTGCAAAGGGCTTGCTACAACCTTATGGCTCTGCTGTAGGCGACTATTATATTAGGTTCAGGAAACCTGAAGAGGACAATCACATATCTGAAAGGGAGATAGATCTAAAGACTTACGAACTAGAGGTAGTGGACTCTGCTCAACAGATAATAGGAGAGAGGGGTGAGCCCACTATCTACCAGCATATCCTTAATGGAATCATGGCTGATTTAAAAGGAGGCAGAAACGTTCCGGTAGGAGCAAGGAATGTTGAAGACGTGCTTAAGGAGCATATTGGGCAGGAATTTGAGCTGATCCCTGTAAAAAACGAAAAAGGGAGGGTTATAGGAAAAAAATGGTGGCTTAAGGGCTATGACATCTCTCATTTTACCCAGCCAACACTAAGTGACAGGGTGGAGAGGACAGTAGTCTCCATACTAGACAAAAATCCGAAGGTTTCCTTTGACGATATTCTACAATCTGTTTTTATTAAATTCCCAAATGCACTCACCCCTGAAACAGATAAAATAAAAAGCATACTTGCTGAATATGCTGATAAAACTCCTGATGGTAGATGGCGACTTAAATACCTAGTTAAGGTTAGAGAAAGCGAGCACAGCAAGATGATATTCTGCCTTGCAGTGCTAGGTAGGATGGCAAAGTATGATGTTTGGATAGGCTCAAATGAGCAGAAGGCTTCTTACAACAAGCAGAGGCTTTCTAAATTAGTCTCGATAAAGAGCCCTGTATGGAGGTTTGTTCCGACCCCTAACTGGGAGAGGGTGAACCAGATTGATGTCATTTGGCACGACAGAGGCAGGATAGAATACAGTTTTGAGATTGAAAACACCACTACCATAACAGGAGCTATTGTTAGAAACTCCAATATTCCACACAACAAATTGAAAAGATTAATTGTCATTCCAAAAGAAAGAGAAGGCATGTTAAGCAGAAAGCTGGAGGAGCCTATGATAAAAGAGAATATACTGAAAAACAATTGGAGCTTTATATTCTATGATGATCTTAAGAGGTTCTTTGAACAGAATAAACGTAAAGAAAAGATATCAGTAGAGGATTTTAATAAAATATTCAGGATGCCTGAGAAGGAACTGATTCCTAAACAGAATTCGTTGGGGGAGTATATGCGGAAGTGAAATCGTCCTAGATTCCCAGATGTCAAAATGCTCGGAGACACTGCTAGCAGACCAGCAGCATGCTCGCTCGCTAAAGCTTCGGTCTCCTCGCATTTTTTCCAGATTAGTCTTTCCACCAGTCTGAGACTGATAGAAAGATAATCTTTCTAGGTACTATGATATCTAATATGACAAGTTATCTTTTTTTAATAATAGACTTACCCCATCCCTTTAGTTATTAGTTTTTGGTTTTTAGACGAAACTAAGTGCCAATGACCAAAACCAGGTATCAAGAACTATTGAGTTTTGGCGATATCGCTGGGCGGGGGTGGACAGGGCAGGAGCCCCATGCAGAGATTGGGTGGGGCAAACCACCAAAACATGCACGGCCAGGATCATCGCAGCAAAGTCCATTTACTAAGAATAAAAACCCTTGCCGGAAAAATCCAGCCATCCATGGCGGCAGACGGACATTTTGCTGCGCAAAATGTCCTGCTCGGCACCCTCGCGAGCTCCCCCGTCTCGCCTGCGCCGTGGCTGGATTTTTCCTTTAAGTATGGCGCGCTTAGAAGCGTAACTTTACACTGGTCGGCTAGCTGTAAAGTTACGCCCCGTCTGACTGAAGCTTTTTATTTAAGATGGCCTTACTGTTTCTTACAGGTTGAGGCTTTGAAGAGAAGGCGACAAGCGAACCAAAATCTTATGATATTCGCGGTATTAGCGATATGAGTGTTTATAGTCGTTATCTGGATAAGCAGAAGTGTCAAAAATAGCCCGGTGCTTTGGCACTGGGCTATTTTTGAGTACGCCAGAAATTCCGATCTAATAATCGGAATTTC
>PEYS01000147.1 GCA_002763335.1 Candidatus Woesearchaeota archaeon CG08_land_8_20_14_0_20_47_9
TTTTGACTAACAGAAGGATTATGGAAATTCTTTTAACGATCATTCAGATCATCCCTCATTATAGCTGAGCAGATTTGGAGAGATTTATAAATGTATCGAGAAAAGCGGGCTCTGCTCGCTTTTGGGGCCAAGGCGCAAACCCATTTCAGTCCTCTGGCTTAATATTCTCCTGCCTTATGCTGAGGTATATCCTTGTGCCTGTCCTGTTGTTGTAGTACACGAGTATCGCGTTATCCATAATCTTGTTGTAAAGATCATCGCTGAGCCTCAAGTTGTCTGGCCTGAAGTCCTGGCTGACAAAGAAGTAGCTGCTCCCTACAAATGCCTGGTCAATGTTTGACTCGCTTATAAACCTCAGTGGGCGCTGCAGGTTGTAGTACATGCACTCGCTTGCCGGCGTGTATATTAGACTCTTCTCTCCTGTATTGCTCTGCACCCAGCTGAAATCATCGCTGTAGAAATCCCACATGCTCTTTGCCACAGCTGTCTTCACAATAACCCCTGATGAGACCGCGAGCAGGATTATGACGGCAATTACAATAAACTGCCTTGACAGCATTTTTCTCTGCATAATCCCAACAAGTCGTATAAATCCTGCACCCCAGATAAAGGATGCTGCAGGTAGCGCAGGCAGGAGGTAGCGAGTGTCAAAGCCTATTGAAACCGCGCCCCTTGTAGGAATAAAGTATAGCATAAGGGCGAAAACTGATGCCGGGATTATCCACCAGAGAAGCGTGCGACCCTGCTTACCCTTAAGGGTGTAGAGGCCGAGGAATATGGGCAGGGCTACAAGGGCTGTTAAGATAAACCACCCTGCTATTAGGAATCTGAGATAGGGTGAGGAAAGGAATGAGAATTTATGGAAGTGCCCCTCAGGAATGCCGAATGCTGAGAGGTATAAGCCGCCGAATAGCTTTTTAGCTATGTTGACAGGCTTATAAGGCTCATGGTCAGTAAATAGGTCCTGTGTAGACTGCGGGGCATTAAAGACCTGGTTGAGGTATGGGTAGACCGGGTTGTTAAAAAGCATGAAGTTTCTCACCATCATAGGGGACATAACAGCAAGTGCAAGTATGCAGATCATTGCTGCCTGCTTTGCAAATATCTTCCCCCTGTATCTGACATTCCTAAGGTTATGGTAAGTTATGAAGATAAGCAGAGGAGAGAAGAGGGCTGCGTTGGTCTTTGTCACCATTGCAAGCCCGAGGAGCACCCCAGAGCCAACAACCTTTTTTCTCAGAGCGTAGTACACTGCCAGAATGCCGAGGAAGAAGGCTGTTGCGTCAGGGAATGGAAGGGTGCTGACATACAGGTGTATTGGTATGAGGGCTGTGAAGAGTGTTGACGCGAGGGCAGTCCTGCAGCCAAAGAGGCGCTTCCCTATGAGGAAGGTGACAAAGAGCGAGGCTGTCCCGAAGAGGGGCGAGACGAGCTTTGCTGCAGCATCCCCCAGGCCATTATCAGGCCTGAACCACTGGCCAATGCGATAGAAGAAGGATGCAATTATTTGATAAAACGGCGGGGGCCAGAATGCCTCCTCACGCCCGATAAACTCGCTGCCAGGCAGCCTCCCCTGCTCGGCAATAAACCTGACTGCCCCCAGATGCCAGCAGCCATCGCCAGCTGCATGCGCATAGAGTGCGAGGCAAACCCTGAGAAGACCCCCCACAAGCAGTATGGCGAGGAGCATCCTCCCAAAGACAAGAACAGCATGCCTGTCCTGCCTGCTTACGCTGCTGCGGAGCCTGGTATGAAACCTAGTGTGATCACCCATATCAACGGGGTTTATGCAGGAGGATAAAAGGGTTTGGGTGAAAACCTTGAATACACTCGGCTTCGCCTTTAAGGCTCGCCTCGGTATTCAAGGTTTTCTATTTTTATGTTTGAACGATTGAGGTTTGGTTTTGGTTAATCAGTGGGGGCCATTTATTAATAGTCCCACTATAGGAAACAAACGCTTATAAAGGGTTAAACTGTTTCGGTGTTCCTCTTGTTCTTTGACATATTGCGGATGAGGCTTTGATTTTTCGAGTTGCATAAATTCTTGAGCAGACATAAGCTGTATACTTCCAATATGCCCTGTTGTAAGAAAAGCCGTGAGATGAGTGATTCCCTTTTTTGTGTAAGACTTAATTGTCCACAGCTTCCCATTAACTGTGTACTCTATACACTCCAAGGCAGAACCATT
>PEYS01000138.1 GCA_002763335.1 Candidatus Woesearchaeota archaeon CG08_land_8_20_14_0_20_47_9
ATCCTCGCCGCCGCCACAGCATGCCCATAAGGGATAGCCTGTTGTGAGGTTGCCCTCATAAGGGCCGTTTGTGCAGTCCCCATTATTCACGCACTTATACGTTGGTATACCGTCAGACATCACAATTATAAAGCGCTGCCTTGAGGCGTTCCTTGAACCGATTATGTTGAATGCCCTGTTTATGGCGCAGCAGATGCAAGTCCCCCCGCTTGGACTGTTCGGGTAGCTGTTGATGTCAGCAGTCACAAGGCTCAGGTTATCGGTAAGCCCCCTGTAATAGGTGTTAGCATCCCTGGCAAAGCCCACCAAAGCAATCCTGTTGCCGGTTGTGTTAAGCACAATGGCTACAAAGTTCTTGTCAAGGCACTTTGCAAGGCTGATGCGCTTTGTTGTTGAGAGGTAAAGGCTCGGACTAGAGCAATTCGTAACCGTGTTGCCATTGTTATCACTGTTAAGCCTCCAGTTCATGCTCCCTGAGAGGTCAGTGATCAGCACCACATCAGCATTACCAGTGTCAGTGGATATGTTTGCGATCTGCTTAAGCCCAAGTCTGATGGGCACGCTCTTCATGCTCAGCTCATCATACTTCAGAATGCTGTAGAGGGTTTCATTTGTCACATCTGCATAACTCTCACCTGTTGCATTGTCGTCTTCAAACACAGTCTTATTACCAATCATCATCATAATACTGTAGTTTGAGAAGTAGTGCAGGCTGATATTCATGCCTGTGATGTTCCCAGGCACATAGAATGCAGAGTAGAGGTTTATGATCCCGTTTATCCCAGGAAGCCAGAAGGTCATGTTGCTTGCTGTATAGGGCCGCGCAATGGTCTTATAGCCCACCCTAAGATAGCCCCCGCTTATATAGCTGATGCCCCCGGAGAAATTGAGAGTTATCGTGTTCTTTCCAGTGTTGAAATTCTGGAGGTATGTGTTGTTTATAATCCACTTGTCAGCCATCATATAACCCCCTCCTGCAGAGCCCTTAACATATGAGCCAGAGAACTGCCCGTTAACATAAAGGTTAAAATCACCCCCTCCCTCAAGCTCCATATAGGCTGACTCTGCTGACACCCCCTCAGGAATAAACAGGAACTTAGTAAGATTGCCCTCTCCTTCGAAACCCTCAAAGTAGACAAAGGCAAACTCTGTACGGTTTATAACGCCAGTTATTATGACCCTTGATGTGTAGCCCTCCCTTGTTTTGTTAAGCTGTATGCCTGAAACCATGCGCCTGGATGAGACCACCATGGGGCTGTCGCTGGGCGTGCCGTATATAAGGTCATCATCAAAATAGACTGCGAAGTCAGCATCTGTAATCCCCTCAGTAAGATTCAGTATAAGCCGTGACGCAAGATCATAGTTGCCCTGGGATGCGAACTCGCCGATCTGCTCTATGACTGTATTATTCAGATCTGAGATATTCCCGTTTGCAATCAGCTCAGCTATAAAGGGGTTGTTTATGTCCATAACCCTCACATTGGCAAATACAGTGAGCACATCAGAGCCTATCTTCGTCTCAGTATTCTCATTTACGTGAATGTAAAAAAGCGATGCAGCTATAATGCCTGAGAACAGCAGGGTTGCTGCAAGCACGGCATCCATCGTAAACATATACCCTTTTGCCCTCATCTGTTCCTCCACGTATACACGCACATCCTTGCAAAGTCGGCGTTCATAAAGACAACACGCTCTGACTTAGCTACGTGATAGCTCTCTGTGAAATTCATATCAACTGCACAAACTGTTGCGTTGCTGGAGTTCCTCTGATCCAGGCCGTAGCTGCACAGGCCTGCAAAGGGCACAGCATCACCAGACCGGTTGAGAAAGAACACCAAAAAATTGCTGTCAACCCCAAGCAAGTGTCTTGTATCCTCATAGCTGATATTCGCTAACCTTGCGATCAGGCTCTGGTTTATGATGTTGTTGTCTGCAAAACCAGGCCTAATCACATTGGTTTCATCCCAATTCTCAGGCTGGCCAGATGATAACAGCTGGGTGCTTATAAGCCAGGCGTCTCTGCCCACAGCATTAATAGCCTGGCTCCCGGACTGCAGGTTAGTGGAGACCCTAAAAAATGAGATCATCATCATTGCAAATACGAGAGTGGCAACCGCTAAGTCAGTACACCAGACCTGAGCCCTAGTTGATATGCACGCCACCCCCAATGTTCTTTATTGAGTTGTTACCTGGAAGCAGCATCCCCGAAACATTATATATCTTAAATAAGACAACAAAGTTGGCTGTGCTGAATACAAAGCTGTTTGCCTCCCTTGTTATGTTATACTCGGCATTGCCTATGCGCTCAGGCAGTATAAAATCCCTGGCGTAACCCGCGCAGGTTATTGCAGCAGTATCAACCTCTGCCTGGGCCATTGCAGCAGCCTCTTTCAGAAGCAGGTACTCCTTATCCCGCTCTAAATCAGCAATCTTGTTTCCGATAAGGATTATAAAGATCGTGGTCACTGAGCATATGAAAACAATGATAAACACAAACTCGACACTAAGCTGTCCGGACCTCATTTCACTCGCCTAATCAATCATGGATATATTCACCACCCCGCCTCTAGCCTCGACCCTGATGTACTGTATGCCTGGGCTTGGGTCAAGGTAGCCAGTCAGGTTAATCCTTGAAGAGGCAACAACATCAGTTGTGGTTCCCCCAAATTTCATCCTGATCGTAACCTCCTTTGCTGTTACCTCAGTAGCATCAACCCTCTCAGGCATGTAAACCTTA
The DNA here is from genome assembly GCA_002763335.1 of Candidatus Woesearchaeota archaeon CG08_land_8_20_14_0_20_47_9. Lineage (GTDB taxonomy): Archaea > Nanobdellota > Nanobdellia > Woesearchaeales > CG1-02-47-18 > CG1-02-47-18. The sequence continues at coordinate 2,738 of PEYS01000138.1, forward strand.
ACAAGGGTTGAGGAGGGCTCGCCGAGGTAATACACAGTCTCAGCAGCATCAACAACATTCCTAGCAATCTGATTGGCCTGGCTTACCGCAATAGCATTCGAGGCATCTGTAGTGTGGGTTATAAAGATGATGAGAAGAGGCACAGTCATGGCAGTTGCAAAGGCAAATACTGCAAGGTACTCTATGCTTATCTGTGAACGCCTAAAAACCTCTTTTTTAAATGCCATCCTGCTGTTTGATAAACCCTGCTGGTCGGAGTTTATAAATGTGATGGAAAACCTTGACCACACTCAGCTTTAAACTCGCCCTCGGTAGTCAAGTCTTTCTGTTATTGATTATGACTGCATTCAACCAGCCACTTCCAAACAGGCTTAATGACAACTGGCTTTCCCCCGATCTTGAGTTCGTCCTCCTGGTCATAAGTGAGAATGATTCCTTTTGTTAACCGCAATCTCTTCATGGCTCCTATTAGTCCAGCAAACTCCCTCTTCCTATTGTCCTCATTAAGCTCATAGCAAACCTGAATTGCAGTAAATATTTCCATTTTAGATGGAGATTTTTGGTGTAAAGTTTCCATTATAAATGGAAAAGTTTGAATGCTGAGGCGAGCCTTTAAAGGCGAAGCTGAATGCATTCAAAATTTTCTCTCCTTCGCCCTTACAAGGCTGCTTGCCCTAAAGAGGGATTCAAATGTTCCTGCATCTGACCAGAAGCCCTTTACAAAGGCAAAGGCCATGCCCCTCTTGTTTATATAGGCGTTGTTGACGTCAGTTATCTCCAACTCCCCCCTTGAAGAGGGCTTTAGGCTCTTAATAACATCAAAGACCCGGTTATCGTAGAGGTATAGGCCAGTCACAGCATAGCTTGTTTTTGGTGCTTTAGGCTTCTCCTCAATGCCAACTACCCTGTCTCCCTTTAACTCGGCAACACCAAATCGCTCAGGATCAGGAACCTCCTTTAGGAATATCTTTGCGCCAGCAGAGCCACCCTCAAACTCGTCAACATCAGCCCTGAAATTGTCCTCAAATACATTATCACCCAGTATAACAGCCACCCTGCCCCCATCAGCAAAGTCCTCTGCTAAACCTAGAGCCTGGGCAATCCCGCCAGCCTCATCCTGGATCTCATAGACAAGTCTGACACCAAACTCCTTGCCTGAGCCAAGTAAGCTAAGAAAATGGCCAGCATGCTCCCTCCCAGAGACAATCATTATGTCTTTAATACCGCAATCAATCAGGGTCTGTAACGGATAGTAGATCATGGGTTTGTTATAGACAGGCAGAAGGTGCTTGTTTGTAACCCTTGTCACAGGCCTGAGCCTGGAGCCAGTGCCCCCTGCAAGCAAGACGCCTTTCATAGTACCACCTCGGTGTAAATACCAACCCCCTTCCTGCACCACTGTTAAGTAGAGGGGGGTTAAATAGTTTGCTGTAGAAAACGGGTTTAGTGCAGTTTAGCTATTTAAATCTGTCTGAACCTGCCTGTTAAAATGCCTGTTTTGTTCAGAACTGCGATAATCTTATATACTTCATAATCTTGTGGTTATTGATCTGAGCTTAGAGATCGTAAAAAGGAGGGGTTGATATGAGGAAGCATATATTTCTTGGACTGTGTATGTCTATGGTGGTTTTTTCTTTGCTTTTAGCATCAGGTGCCTTTGCAAGATGCCAAGGCATCGGAGTCTGTGATAGAGACTACTTTTGTGGGGCGGATGATGGTGTATGTCCTGATGACATGGTTGCTGGCTTATGCGATGAATGCGGCTTATGCTGTGATCCTGATTGTGGTGATTGCAGTTGTAAGAATGGGTATGAATTAGCAGCTACAGATAATGGTGAGAATGCTGTGGCTGATTCAGAAGTAAGCACAGTAATGACAACTGACGCAGGAGAATTTGATGATCTTCTCTCAGTCTTTCCTAAGGTTATAGCAGAACTACTGAGAAGGCTTAGCAGCTTCTTTTGACTAACCAAGTTTTTATAGCCTTCCTACCCATTACGTACAGCCACCAAGCCAGCCCTCCCATCACTAAAAACCAAAATCGATCGACACACTTAAATATGTGCTCTGCAGGTAAAAATAATATGCCTGACTTCCGGAGCCGAGCCTTAAAGGCGAAGGCGGAGGTTATTCAAAGTTTTCTGCTTATAAAAGGGGGGTTTAAAAATGGATAAAAAAGAGCTTGAGCCAGTTGACGGTAACACTGCAGCAACCCATATTGCTTATGCCTTTAGTGATGTTGCAGCAATCTATCCCATAACACCTTCATCTCCCATGGGGGAGCTTGCAGATGAGTGGAGTTCTCAGGGGAGAAAGAATATTTACGGCCAGACAGTCAGTGTCATAGAGATGCAGTCAGAGGGCGGGGCTGCAGGGGCAATTCACGGCTCACTAACTGCTGGTGCGCTTACTACAACCTTTACTGCCTCACAAGGCCTGATGCTTATGCTCCCCAATATGTTTAAGATTGCTGGCGAGCTACTCCCCGCAGTATTCCACATTGCTGCTCGTTCTCTTGCATGCCAGTCATTGTCAATATTTGCAGACCACTCTGATGTCATGGCTGTAAGGGGCACAGGGTTTGCAATGCTCGCTTCAGCCTCTGTACAGGAGGTTATGGACCTAGCGACAATAGCGCATCTATCTGCAATTGAAGCAAGGGTGCCCTTCCTGCAATTCTTTGACGGCTTCAGAACATCGCATGAGATACAGAAGATACACCTGCCGGATTATGAAAGCCTTAAGGGACTTGTTGATATGAAGTCAATTGCTGAGTTCAGGGCGGGGGCCCTTAACCCAGAGCATCCAATGTGCAAGGTAGGTGCGGAGAACCCTGATGTATACTTCCAGGGAAGGGAGACTGCAAACAGGTTCTACAACGCGGTTCCAGGCATTGTGAAGAAGTATATGGCCCTTATCAAGGAGCGCTTTGGCAGGGCATACAAGCTGTTTGACTACGTAGGCCACCCCCAGGCAGAGGGCATTGTCATAGCAATGGCATCAGCATGCGAAACAATTGATGAGACAGTAAATTATCTTAATAAGAAAGGTGAAAAAGTTGGAGCAATAAAGGTAAGGCTGTACAGGCCATTCAGCGTTGAGGACTTTACAGCAGCAATACCAGGAACTGTGAAGAAGATAGCTGTGCTGGACAGAACAAAAGAGCCTGGAAGTGGTGGTGAACCTTTATACCTTGATGTTGTAGATGCCTTAAAAGGCAAGGGGATCACCATAATCGGAGGCAGATATGGGCTGTCGTCAAAGGAGTTTACGCCTGCAATGGTAAAGGCAGTCTTTGACCATCTTAACAGTAAATGCACTCACAACTTCACAGTCGGAATAAATGATGATGTAACCCACCTTTCAATACCTGTTGGAGAGGATATTGACACAACACCTGAAGGCACAGTACAGTGCAAGTTCTGGGGTCTGGGTTCAGACGGAACAGTCGGCGCAAACAAGAACTCAATCAAGATAATTGGCGATGCAACAGAGCTTAATGTGCAGGGCTACTTTGAGTATGACTCAAAGAAGTCAGGGGGCATAACTGTCTCGCACCTCAGGTTTGGAAAGAGACTGATTCAGTCAACATACAAGTTAACACAAGCGGACTTTATTGCCCTGCATAATCACTCATTCATTGGCAAGTATGATATTCTCAAGGGCATAAATCAGGGAGGCATATTCCTAATCAACGCCCCATGGCCAAAGGGAGAGGTGCTTAAACACCTCACAAGGCAGATGCAGGAGACCATCATAAACAAGAGGATTAGGGTCTATGTGATTGATGCGTACAGGATTGCAAAGGAGGTAGGCCTTGGCAGAAGGATCAACACAGTGATGCAAGTAGCATTCTTCAAACTCATCAATGTAATGGATACTGACAAGGCAATCACCATGATAAAGGAGGCGATAAAGAAGACCTACGGCAAGAAGGGAGCTGAGATAGTTAAAGAGAACATAGCAGCAGTAGATAACACGCTCAAGGCACTTGAAGAGGTGCCGATACCAAAGAGCCTGGATGGGGTAAGGGAGCACGCCGAGGAGCATGTTCTTAACTCAGCAGACCCATTCATCAGGAACATTGTTGATAAAACAATGCACCTGCGCGGGGATGAGATTCTGGTTTCGCAAATGACAATTGACGGAGCAATACCAACAGGGACAACTGCAGTAGAGAAGCGAGGCATAGCCAATGAGGTGCCTAAGTGGATACCTGAGAACTGCATACAATGTGCCCGGTGCTCATTTGTTTGTCCGCATAGTGCGATACGGGTCAAGCAGATTAACCCATCAGACCTTAAGAATGCTCCAGCCAATTTTAAAACATTGAAGTCAAACACAATAAACACTAAAGACCTTATGTTTAGGGTTCAGGTCTATCCTGAGGACTGTGTTGGCTGCGGCAACTGTGTTGAGGAATGCCCTGTAAAGAAAAAGGCCCTGGTAATGAGACCTATTGAAGAGGTGCGGAAAGAGGGGGAGAATGAAAACATGGCATTCTTTGAAAACCTGCCTGATAATGTAACAGAGGGAGCACCTGAAACCACAATTAAAGGCACACAGTTCAGAAAGCAGCTCTTCGAGTTCTCAGGTGCATGCGCAGGCTGCGGTGAGACACCCTACCTTAGGCTTGTAACCCAGCTCTTCGGAGATAGAATGATCATTGCAAACGCAACAGGCTGCTCCTCAATCTACGGGGGAACATTCCCCGTGATTCCATACTGCAAAACTAAAGAAGGCAGGGGCCCAGCATGGGCAAACTCATTGTTTGAGGACAATGCAGAATACGGCTTTGGAATGAGGCTTGCGATAGACGCCAACAGGAAGCAGCTGCGCGCAAATATTGAGAAGCTGCTCAAGACAGGCACAACTAGCGATCTCGCGACTGCACTAAAGAAGTCACTTAAGTTATGGGACAGGGTTGATGATGAGGCAAAGGCAGCTGCAAAGCAGGTTGTTGAGCTACTCCCAACTGCTTATTCAAAGGTCTACGGGGAGAGCAAGCCCCTGCTTGAGAAGATCATGGAGTTAAAGGACTATCTCGTTGATAAGAGCGTCTGGATTATTGGAGGGGATGGATGGGCTTATGACATTGGCTTTGGGGGCCTAGATCATGTGCTTGCACAGGGCAAGAACGTGAATGTCCTTGTGCTTGACACAGAGGTCTACTCAAACACCGGGGGGCAGGCATCAAAGGCAACACCCCTGGCGGCAATAGCAAGGTTTGCGGCTGCTGGCAAGAGGCTCCCTAAGAAGAACCTTGCGCTTATGATGACAACATACGGATACATCTATGTTGCTTCAGTCAACATGGGTGCAAACAAGGCACAGCTAATAAAGGCAATGCTTGAGGCTGAACACTATAATGGGCCATCGATAATCATCGCTTACTCCCCATGCATTATGCATGGCATAAACATGACAAAGAGCCAGGAGGTTGAGAAGAAGGCATCTGCTTCTGGCTACTGGCTGTTGTTTAGGTATAACCCTGAGCTTGCAAAGCAGGGCAAAAACCCCTTTATCTGGGACTCACAGGAGCCGAGCATAAAATTCAGGGATTACATAATGGAGGGAACAAGGTACTCATCGCTGCCACTGATAATAGACAAGAAAGAGGCAGAGAGGCTCTACAAGAAGGCAGAGGAGGCAGCTAAAGAGAATTTTGAGCGGGTGAAGGGAATTGTTGAGAGGGGGAACACGAAATGAAACTGGTACAGCAGGATATTGACAACTTCTTCAAGTTACACAAAGCATTACTTTTTTAGTATCTGTTTAGCTGATTTCTGAGTTTTTTTGTCAATCTATGTGCTGCATCACCATAATCCATAAATAGTAGTTAGCTACATTGTAGCTAATGAGATGAGGGGGACAAAAATTCAGCTCAGTGGTTTTGAGATGCTTGAGAAGCAGGTCAATAAGAGCGGTAACAGCGGCCGTGTGTATGTGCCTGTTGAGTGGATTGGTAAAGGCGTCAAAATAGTCCTCTTAGAACCATGATACTAAAACTGCTTTCAAAAGACGAGATTATCCGTAAGTACCTCGAGCTTGAGAAAGATCGCGAGAGATTGAAGGCTGATTTTGAGAAGATAAAGCGGGAGAAAGAAGCTCTTGAGAAAGAGCTTCGCAAGTATAAGAATCCAAACACCCCCCCCATTCTAGACTCTACACCCTCTACAGACTCTACTGCCTCTACTGAAAAACATATCCTTTACCGCCCCCTTTAAGTTCTTAAGGTAGCCTTCTGGGGCCGAGTAGGTCTTTCTGGGTTGAGCTGGGGCTGGACAGCCTTAAGCCTTCTGAGTGGGCTTTGTGTCTGGGCGTGTTTTGGGCCAAAAAAAGGTTTTGGGCAGTACTCCTGGCAGGATTTGATACCTTTCTGCCTGACACCTCAGCCCTTTTTCATACCCTGCTGAGGGGTTTCTGATACCTTTTTGATACCCTGCGGGTGTCTTTCGGGCTGGCTTCCTGACACCTTCTGACACCCTGCTGACGCCTTCTGATACCCCTTACCATAGAAAACGGGGTTTTCTGTAAAAACCCAGATAGCCCGCCGCAGCCGTTACCATTCCTGAGTTATGGCAAAAGCTTTTATGTTTGTGCGCCATTAAGCATGGGTCAGAGAGGGCTTTTTATGCCAGCCAGAACAAGGATCAGCAGCAATGTAGGAGAGCTAGAAGTGCATGATAGGTGCTGAAGAGACTGATGCGCAGCCTTCTGTAAGCGGTTATGCTTCAGAGGACATTGTGAGGATACACCTGTTCGGAAGGGCTTGTGATGGGTGTGAGCCCTCAAAGATTTCCAGTGTTGAGTATAACGTTACAAGCATAACAAGCAGAGGTGAATGATTATGAAAGCCAATAGACTAGCATTATTGTTCACAGTCATTGTTCTTATTCCTGCTGTTACCGCAGCTATTGATACCTGCTTTTGTTGTGTCTCTTCAGGTATTGACCCGGTATCTGGGGAGTATAGGGATTACCAGTGCACTGGGGGCA
>PEYS01000027.1 GCA_002763335.1 Candidatus Woesearchaeota archaeon CG08_land_8_20_14_0_20_47_9
AAATGTGGTTCTCAATACATGACCTTGAAAGACAATTACGGGCAGCTTTCAGAAGAAATGATTTGCTACCGAAAACAAACGGATATTAATGTCCTACACTATAGTCAACTTTGCAGGGACTGTTTCCATTCACACCCCCCACATCGGATTACTAGCCCTGATCATCTCTGCATACTCCTTTATAGTTCGTTTTTCCTTGTCTGAGAGGTATTTTTTAAGCCCCTTTAACTTGCGGAAATCCTCCTCAGGAATCGCTGCATAAAGAATATCGCCCTCGTTAATCTGCCTTCCGACAGTCACGTGTTCAAGGGAGATTGCAAGCTGCTTGCCTTCTTCAGCAGTTGTCACGTTTTCTTTCTCTGCCTGCATGCTCTTTATGTGTGTAAGCGGCCTCTCTGATGAGGCGCCCTCTTTTATGATTGGGATGCCAGTCCTCACCCTGCCTGCAAGAATCTCGACGCCTACAATCGCTGGATTGTTCTGTCTGAAGACATAACCTCTTAGTATCTGAATCTTTGCAGGACGTACTAGAGAATCGAGCTCTCTGGCCTCTGCCCTGCTTCTCTCCTCCCCCATCCATGCCTCAAAGTCCTCAATGAGGCGGTATATGACGGAGTTAGTGAAGATCTTCACATGCGTTGATCTGACAAAGGCATCCACCTCCGGATTAAAGGTTACATTAAATCCGAGCACAACAGCCTGCAATGGATTTGCCTCGTAATTCGCCTCGGCATCAGATACGTCCTTCTTTGAGATTGCGCCTATTGAGGCCTTTCTTATAGGTATTGACTTTGCCTTCAGGAGATTTATCATCGCCTCTAACGAGCCTAGACTGTCTGTCTTTACAACAAGGCCCTCACTCTTGCCTTCAATAACAACCTCCCCGACTTCGCGCATAACAGCCTTCTTTGCCTTTTCAATAGCTGTCTTATCATTATCGCATTCGAGCAGCGGCATACCTGCAAATACACCCTCAACATCAGGTGCCGCGATCTTAACGCCTGTCGCTGCAAATGCCTCCTTTACTGGCATGAATTTAGATTTAGAGTCGCGCATCTCTGCTAGAGGCATAGGTTCAAAGAGGGCCCTGACCCTTGTGACAATTGGCTCTGTAAGGCCTCCTATCACGATAATGTCATTAACCTGAAGCGATCCATCGTATATGATCACGTCCATTGTGAGCTTGCCCAGGCCTTTCTCCTCCTTTACCTCGAGCACAGTCCCCTTTGCTGGGCCGTGCACATCACAGCTCAGGCATTCTGTCAGGAATCTCTGGGCAAGCCCTGTAAGCACCATCAGAAGTTCTGGTATGCCCTCGCCTGTCTTCGCGCAGCAGGGTATTATTGCGATTTGCTTTGTATAGTTCTCAACCCTGTCAAAGCGCTCAGAGTTAAGCCCGAACTCAGAGAGCCTTGCAACGATCTCGTACATCTTCTTTTCAAGGAGCGTGATTGTCTCAGGGTGTTGCGATTCAATGTTCTGAAGGAGCTGCTTCGAGGCATCGCCCCTCCAGCCTGAGACTAGGTCAATCTTGTTTGCAGCTATCACAAATGGGGTTTTGTATGATTTGAGTATCTCAATTGCCTCCCCTGTCTGCGGCATAACACCCTCATTAATATCAATAACAAGAATTGCGATATCAGCGAGATTACCCCCGCGCTTTCTCAGTGTTGTGAAAGCCGCATGTCCTGGCGTGTCAATAAGCAGCAGTCCTGGGAGTGTGAGCTCTCTCTTAAGCTTAGTCAGCAGCTCACCGCAGATCCTATTCACAACTTCAATTGGAACAAGTGACGCCCCAATGGCTTGGGTGATCTCTCCAGGCTCCTTTGCAACCATCGTGGTTTTGCGTATAAAGTCCTGGAGGCTGGTCTTACCACCATCTACGTGTCCCATGAATGTAACAATGGGTTTTCTGAGCATCTATGTTAACCTCGCACTCTTACTTAAAGCTTACTCAGTCATAAAATGCACGCTTAAGCGAACAATTAAACCGAGGTGTATAATGCCAAACCAAGTAAGCCTCTAAGTTGCCTTATGAACTTGCAAAGCATGATATGGGATATAGTAGGTGTTTGTAGGTGGTATAAAAAAGTTTGCGCCTCAAAAGCTTTATATTCTCAAAAGTTCGTGGGTATAGCCCCGCCCTTTAGGGCGAGAACTTTTGAGTCCGAAAATCTGCGTTTCGAAGCGAGGGGCGTAAAGC
>PEYS01000184.1 GCA_002763335.1 Candidatus Woesearchaeota archaeon CG08_land_8_20_14_0_20_47_9
TTTAGCGAGCGAGCATGCCGTTGGTCTGCTAGTAGTGTCTCCGAGCATTTTGACAAAGCATGATAGGAGGCAAAAATAGATTGCCTAAGGGCTTATGAGAGAACCAGTATGGCAAGCGCGAGACAGGAGTTTAGCGAGGTTGTTGTAGGGCTTAAGGGCTATATTGCGAGAGGGCTGAGACCAAGCAGGAACCCTGTTAAGGCCAGGGTGTGTAAGGACTTCGGGGTGTGCAATGACAGTGTAAGCAGCCAGGTCATTTCAAAACAGGCTGACCACCTTCTTAAGCTGGCATTTGTTATGGCCTCAGATGATGTCAGGAATGGAGAGCCGCTTGTAAGCAGGTGCATAGGCCTTAGGGATGCGTTAAACAGAGCAGACCTTGATGCTGCTGCAGGGCTTCTCGCAGAGATCGTTGATGTTTCTGATTCGATAAAGGAGATGGAGGATGATTCATTATCAATCTCCTTTAAAGCCTCAAAACTGCCCCCTGAGCTGAGGCAGGAGTTTGAGGCAGATGTTGAGGAGCTAAAGTCTTGCTTTGCAGCAGGCTGCTACAGGAGCTGCCTGATGATCTGCGGGAGGATGCTTGAGACTGCCCTGCACAGGAAGTATTACGATGCAACAGGCAATGACCTGCTTGAGACTGCCCCGGAGATTGGCCTTGGCAAGCTGATAGCAAAGATGCGCGACAAGAACATAGCCCTTGACCCGGCACTAACCCAGCAGATACACCTGGTTAATAACATGCGCATCATCTCAGTGCATAAGAAGAAGGAGCCCTTCAAGCCAACAAGGGAGCAGACAAGGGCAGTAGTAATCTACACGCTGGATGTGGTAAGCAGGCTGTTTTGCTAAACTACTCCTCTCTTGCAGGCCTTCCTGTCTTCCCCCTTGGTATAAGGTAGAGTAAACCATCACGTCTTAATGCCATATATAACCCGTGTGGCAGTTGTCCTCTAGTATAACCATCAAATTGCTCTTTATATATTGCAAGCGGATCTTTCTAACATGGCCTCTAACTCTGAATCCGACCTACTCATAACTCTGGGAAGGGATTGGTGATTTATCTTAATTCTTGTCAAAATATTTAAAAACCACTCCCTTCTTCTCAGCCTTGCGCCCCAGTAGCTTAGTGGCTATAGCGTTGCCTTGGTAAGGCAAAGATCATGGGTTCAACTCCCATCTGGGGCTTGTAAAGCTTAAGGTTCGGCGATAACTGGTTCTGGCTCGCTAGGCCCACACCCCCTTCCGCTTGTTATTAACTGTTTTCGCTGGTTTATGTTAGTACTTACCGTTCACCTTAGGAATGTTCTCATAATTAGACTCGGAGTTTTCTTCGTCAGGCACTGTTAGAAGTGGTCTCAGGTAACATTACAAGACCTAATAAGATTAAGAACACTCCGAAAATCTTTGCTATAATTCCAGTTCGTGGCTCAATTAAACTTAGCTGTTTGTATTCCATTCTAGTTTGTAAGATAATTATCATAACCTGTTTAGCTTGAGGTTCAAGCCCAAGTCGAATGGGCTTTTCTGCTTATTCTTTCGCTTTCTTCCCTTAGTTTCTCCTAATATGCTGAGTATGTTGCTTGCCTTTTCCCTCTTAGACTGAGGGCCGAATATGCTTCTGATGCCCAACACATCTGTTGACCTTCCCTTTTCTTTCGTCTTCCTTTGTTTACACTTATGCCTGTCTTCTTCTGTTTTATTAGCGTGGCAGTTAGGGCATAGGGCTTTGCAGGTTTGCTTCTCTGTCGCTGCCTCCCTTAGAGAATTCTCTGATGTGGTCAACGTGATATCTTACTGGCAGAGGCTTGCCGCACTTTCTGCATCTCCAGCCCTGCTTTGCAGCCACCCTCTTTCTGTCTGCGGCAGTGAGTGTCCTCTTTTCTTCTTCTGCCAAAGATCAAACATTATCTCTCCCTCCGTCCCCGCATTCCTCACAACAAAAGAAGCTGTCATGCTCCAGCGCAAAAGCCTTTCTGGAGGTCTGCACCGCCGTCTCATGCAAGTCACCGCAGCCCGCACACTTCACCTTTACTATGCTGTGGCGATCAGCCTTCCTGGGCAGCCGAGCCTTAAAAACGCCGTAACCAGGCCAGTGAACATCAGCCAAGAAATAATCCCCCCTCGGTTTCCTCATAATGATATCACCCCCATTTTTACAGGTTTAATGGTAACGAAAATCTGCTGCTCGGGGCTATCCCCGACTTAAAAGTCGGGGCTTTACACCCCTCGCTTCGAAACGCAGATTTTCGGACTCAAAA
>PEYS01000200.1 GCA_002763335.1 Candidatus Woesearchaeota archaeon CG08_land_8_20_14_0_20_47_9
TAAACTCAGGCGAAAATTGAGGAATTTTTAAGTTCCCAAAAATCTTTGATTTTTCAGTATGCCAGAAATGCAGAGCATTTCTGAGCATGCTCAAAGACGGGGCTGTATCTGTGGGTAAACTCGCGGTTTTAGCCCCGTCTCTGACATAAAAAAAGGAAAATTTATTCCTTCTTTTAAGTAGTGGCTGGTACGGCGATTGAAGCTTGTTCAATCTTGGTGATTTCTTCTGCGTAGTGTAGGAAGGTATCCACACATGCAATAACTACTCTCGCTTCTACAGTTAATATCTCAATTCCGACTAGGTTTACTCTTGCCCAGACATCAATAACCATTCCCTTGTCTAAAATCCTGTCTAAGACTTCAGCCAACCCAGAAGAATCTGGTGTTCGACTTACCATTTTTTTCACCTCTTACTTGCTTTTTTGGGGGCGTCTAAAAAGCTGGACAACCCCATTAATTTAAGAAAAAGAAGTACCCATAGTATATATACTTTTTTTCTCAATGCAAATTAAATAAAAAAAAACGAAATTAGTTTTCTAAATTGTTTTAACTCTTGTTTCAAGATTGGAATAAATGTCATTCGTGCCAGGACCGAAAAGCATAAGTTCTTGCTCCTCCTCGACAGGATCATTAAGAAAAGGGAGGTGTTCTTTTAACATCATAAAACTGCGGTTCTGACATGGAAAACGCTAAGAAATTCCGATTTTGAAATCTGAATTTCTGGCGTGCTCAAAAATACGCCTGGCGTATTTTTGACACTTTGAATGCCGGATCCGAGCCGTAAGACGAAGGCGAAGGTCGTTCAAAGTTTTCTACTCAACAGGCTCCTGCCTTTTAAGCACGATCTCGATTGTTGAAACAGACACCTGCCTGCCTTCCTTGTTAGTGAATTCCTCAGAATCAATGCGTATCTCATCAACCTTTACCTGGCCCTGCAGAAACTTCTTGCAGGCCACCTCAGCAACATCAACTGCCCTGGAGATAAACTTGCCACGAGCCTTTATTGTCAATAAGTCAGCATTCTTCGTCGTGAACTGCATCACCACTGCAGTGATGTAATTCATAAAAGGCTTTCCACCGACAAATATTGAGTTATCTGCTGCCATCTTGTCCTCCAGTCATCCCGAAAACTCTGACACCCTCAACCACTAAAAATGCTCAGTGTTCGACCCTCTGCAGTGGTTGTAATTGGGGGATATATAAATGTTTTGCAAAATCACAAACTTTAAATAGTATTACCATAGTGATATTCTTCAGGTGAGCTAAGATGGAGACCGTACCAGCCAAATTAACTAAAAAATTGGTTTGCGAAGCAGAGGCACTTATTGAGGAAGGATGGTATGCAAACAAATCAGAATTAATAAGAGATGCTGTCAGAGAGCTAATCAGGAAACTTAAGGCTGAGCGCTTAGAATCAGCCATAAAGGAAGATGTGCTATGGGGTCTGCATGGCAAGTAGAGTTGTCTCTAACACATGGCCATTATTGCATCTTACTGAGATAGCCCTGATAAAAACACTGGAAATATTTGAAGAGATTCATGTCCCAGAAGAAGTAAAGAATGAGTTAAAGAAGAAGAAAATCACCCTTCCAAAAAGGGTAAAGTTAATCCCTCTTAAAGCTAGGTTCAAGGATGTAACAGAAATTCTTACAGATAAGTTTTTCCTCGATCTTGGGGAGGCCCAGGCCATTGCACTAGCTTTACAGGAGAGAGCTGATTATTTCTTAACAGATGATTTAGAAGCCAGAACAGTGGCAAAGATGTATAACCTTGAGGCTCATGGAACAGTTGGTTTGATCCTGAGGGCATTCAGGGAGAAGATTATAAATAAAGATATAGCTATCAAAAAAGTAAGCGAGTTGTACACTACATCTTCCCTCTTTATAACGCGAGACCTGATTGAATTCGTCATCGAGAAGATAAACGGCGAAAACTTTGACTAACCTCGACTTTCTGAAGCACTTTTTGCATAATATCACGATTCTGAGGAAATTGTCAAAATCTCGCCCGCACAAAGCAAGCGGGGGGCATGCTCGCTCCTCGCAAGACAGGCGAGCTTCTTGCAGCAAGGCGAGCTAAGGCAAGCCAAAGCGCTTGGATTTCTCGTGGCCGAATGGAACCGGCGTGTTTACAGTGAACACATTAGTGGAATGACTGCATTCAAAGGAAAAATCCGGCCATGGCGCAGGCGAAAGCGCTTCCCCTTCGGGGTGCCGAGCAGGACATTTTGCGAGGCTTTGCTGA
>PEYS01000065.1 GCA_002763335.1 Candidatus Woesearchaeota archaeon CG08_land_8_20_14_0_20_47_9
AGGGGGTTATTCAAAGCCCTCAAATGTAATTTGTGTCGGGATCGAAAAATAAGCACGCCCTCCTCGATAGGATCATTAAGAAAAGGGAGGTGTTCTTATGAGAAAAAGCATGAAAAGATGCGAAAAAAGAGGGTATCAACCAAGCTTAACCTCATAAAACAGCGGTTCTGACGTGGAAAACGCTAAGAAATTCCGATTTTGAAATCGGAATTTCTGGCGTGCTCAAAAATACGCCTGGCGTATTTTTGACACTTTGACTACCGACTGAGCTAGGAAGTCGAGGTTATTCAAAGTTTTCTATCATATTTGATTCTTTCTCATTATATACTGCAGTACCTAATATCAACACCTCATCAACCCTATGCCTTATCACCTTCTTCACAACAGAGAACTCTCTAACTAGCGCCCTCAGCAATCTGAATCTTGCCGATGCCCTAAGCAAACTTACTGCAATCTTCGCTTGAGGCTTTGCAACCCTCGCAATCTCAGCAAAGGCCTTTCTCGGATCATGGAAATTATGCGCAGCACTCACGCAGATAACAGCGTCAAAGCAGTTGCTTTTGAATGGCATCTTCTCAGCACAGCCAATAATAGCAGCAATTCCTTTTTTTCTTGCAATTGCAACAAGCTCTTCGCTCGGGTCAATACCAATCCTTATGCAGTTAAACAACTCTGATGAAAGCCCGCTGCCGCAGCCGACATCGAGCAATAGCTGATTCTTGCTGAGGCTTATCTCACCAGCTATTATCGCAGCCTTTGAGAGCTGCTCTTGGCGATGCAGAGCTTCATAGCCTGGGGCAAGAGTGCTGTAGCTTAGGAGAGGCTTGGATAACAATTTCATTAGCTCAGAGAAATATAGAGGAGGATAAATAGTTTTGCAGAATGTTGAGTAAATTGAGTAAAAACATGCGACAATATCCATAGAGAAAGCAGCTTACAGCTTCTCAATAAATTCTTCCCTACTGATCTTTAAGTCCTTCTTAATGATCTTGCCCATTAGTCCAGGGCCTATTTCTTCCCCTGCATGGTGTGGGATGGTTGTTCGTCTGCCGTCAGGGTGCTTGTACACCATGTGACTTCCGGTTGTATGGCTGTAAACAAATCCGAACTTTTCAACAATCTTGGCAAGTTCCTTACCTGTCAATTTAGGCAACTTAGCCAATAATTACACCTCTATCTGTTGAACTCCTACAAACTGCTCAGAAATAGCTGGTTTCTCTTCAGTTTCCAAATAGGCTCGGATTGCTTCTTTGGTTCTTTCCAAAAGCTGATCAATGCTCTTTGCCTGTGTATGACACCCTGGGAGCTCAACTACTTCAGAGACATACCACCCTTCTTCGTCACGTTCTATAACAACTGTAAATCTCGCCATAGAGAGAGTTAACACAGACATTTATATAAATCTTGTTGTCGTGTTAAATCAAAATACATCCCCGTCCATGATGGGCAGCCACCATGCCTGCCCCCACCCCTTCCAGTCCTGAGTCTTGAGGGTTTGCTCTCTCAAGACTGGAGGCTCAAGACTCTGGACTCAAGGCTCAAGACTGTGAAGGCTCACTTTATCTCATCCAGCAGGTTGAAATCCTTGGCATGCGGCGTGTCTATCTTGAATGCAGGGAACCTGTTAGCTGCCCATTCTGGATGCTCAGGATCATCATAATAGCTTATCCCAGTTATATTCCATATCCTCCCCTCAACGTCAGGGGCGCACCTCCAGCTATAAAAGCAGTAATCAATATACACCTTGTTGTAGTCCTCGCCTGCAGCGAACTTAAACCTCAGGGGGTTTATCGGCGCCTCTATGCCGCAGCAGGCTGACGCCTCTGTGTCATTAACAAACCGCATGAGGAAGCTGGGCGCAGAGGGATTGGCCCTGTAGGTTATATTCTCAATATGCCAGTAGAGTGCATCAACATCCCAGGCATCCACATCAGCCATTCTTATCGTGTTCATCACCAGCCCATTGCTGTGATAGCTATAGAATGGGTCTCTCAGCCCCTCTATGGAGAATACTGTCTCAATAACATCGCTTGTATTCCATGAGGCAAGCATTGCATCAACATCAAACTCAACACTCAGATTAACCCCCACCTGCCATGGGCCTGTCTTATTTGACTGATAGAGCTTTGAGGTGATTGACACCCTCTTAAAAGCAGTTCTTATATGCAACGCCTCCCAGGAGACATTTTCAATTCTCTCAAGCCGCTCATTCAGGCAGTGTTCGCCAACAATGGATACATTATTCACCTCATCAATTGTTGGCATAAGCTGGCCCCTCGCTGAATACAGTTTGCCCTCATCATAGCTAGCGGTTTTTGAGCTCACCCCGTCTTCAGGCGCATCTGAGCTCAGCACAAGGAAGTACTCGCCCTTTTTCAACAATGTCCTTGGGAATAAGGCCATCACCTCAGACCAGCCGCTGCCGGGTACCCATATAGTGGTGTTAGCCAGCAGTGTGCTTGGCTGATCGCACCTTGACCTCCTAAGCTCAAGGTAAACACCATCCCCATCACTACCCTTAAGCCAGAGGATAACCGAGCTTATCCAGACATCTGCATCAGTATAGAAGGACTGGGCAACGCCCTTGTCACCTCCGAAGCTTACCTCGCCAACCTCTGCTACGGTTGCAAGAAAATCTGTCTGGAACCAGAGGTCAAGGGTATCCTCAATAAGGCTGGCGTTGACGATCCTGCCAGAGACCATTGCATTCTCAAAATCGCAGCCGAGCTGTTCAAGAGAAGAGGTGAAATTGCGCGTCTTGTTGATGCGAATCGCCAACGCAACTAGGGCGTTGTAAGCAGATGTGCGTATCGCACGGTCGATATAGATGTGGTTGAGGCTCTTGACATAGTTGTCTGCCACAATCACCCTTGAGATCTCAACAGGCATCCTCTCAGCACTAAGATGCTGCTGCTGGAATGTTACCACCACCAGGAATGCTGACACCATAAGGAGGGCTATGAATGTGAAGAACACCCCCTTCTTAGACAGGGCTACTGCCATACCCTCACCTCTGCAGTAAGCGGGCCCCACATAACAGAGCTGTTTACCACGCCGCTTATAATGCCCTTTGAGACCACCAGCAGCCTCTCTGAAGAATACGTTATGCTGCGGTTATATATTGCGGTGCTGTTTATTATCACCATAAAACCGTACTGTTGGGGCACCATACCCTCAGATGCGTTTCCAATCAGGTAACCTGCAGTATCACGCATGTCAAAGGTGTAGAACTCCCCTGCCTGCTCGAGTATTGAGTTATCAGTCCGCTTTATGACCCCTTCCTTACACAGCTGTTCAATATATGGGCTATTAAGCTCAGAGATCCTTGTTGATGCAAATGAGGATAGGATGTCATTCGCCAAAAACAGCCCCTGAACAGAGTAAGGCCTCTCTGAATGGCTTGAGAGAATGAGCAGGAGGCCAACGGTTATTACACTCAAGGCAATAA
Organism: Candidatus Woesearchaeota archaeon CG08_land_8_20_14_0_20_47_9; assembly: GCA_002763335.1. Classification (GTDB taxonomy): domain Archaea; phylum Nanobdellota; class Nanobdellia; order Woesearchaeales; family CG1-02-47-18; genus CG1-02-47-18. The sequence goes on from PEYS01000065.1 coordinate 3,449, forward strand.
ACACATCAATAGTAAAAAAGTAGGCTTTTTTCAGGCGAGCTGCATGCATTTTACACGCATATAGTAAAAACAGCTTATAAATAGTTGTTTTAACTTATCAGGGGTTACTTTAGTCAAAGCCCTCAATTGACTACTGTTACTGCAGTTAATGTGAAGGTGTTTATCTTGTAGCTGGTTGGTTCTCCATTGGGTATGGTCATGTTGAATTCGATTGTTACTACCGAGCCGAGCTGTAAAAGCGAAGGCGAGTGTAGTCAAAGTTTTCTTTCCAAAAACATTTTATACCCTCCCATCCCCCTTCATGCCATCAGGTGATGCAAATGGATACTGAAGAACGCCTTAAGCTTGTGAAGTCTGTAGGTGAAGAGATAATAACAGAGAGCGAACTAAGAAAACTGCTTCAAACAAAGAAGGAGCTGATAGCCTATGATGGTTTTGAACCCTCTGGGCAGATGCATATTGCACAGGGGCTTCTAAGGGCAATAAACATAAACCGCATGATAAAGGCAGGATGCAGATTTAAGATGCTTGTTGCAGACTGGCATGCCTGGGCAAATAACAAGCTGTCCGGAGATCTTGAAAAGATCCAGACAGTAGGCAGATACTTTATTGAGACTTGGAAGGCCTGCGGCATGGATCTTTCAAATGTTGACTTTGTCTGGGCAAATGATCTTGTTGTAAGCCGTGATTATTGGAAGAAGGTAATGAACATTGCGAGGCTCTCTACAGTTAAGCGGATGATGAGATGCGGCCAGATCATGGGCAGAAATGAATCAGAGACACTCTCAGTAGCACAGATACTCTATCCCTGCATGCAGTGCGCAGACATCTTTGAACTCAAGGCAGATATATGCCAGCTCGGCATGGACCAGCGCAAGGTGAATGTGCTTGCACGCGAACTTGCACCACAGCTAGGCTATGAAAAACCCCTTGTTGTAAGCCACCACATGCTTATGGGGCTTGGGAAGCCTGCAACAGATGTAAAGGACGCTGTTGAAAGGGCAATTGACCTGAAGATGTCAAAGTCAAGGCCGGACAGCGCGATATTCATGACTGACAGCGAGGCGGACATAAAGAGGAAGATGCAAAACGCATACTGTCCTGAAAAGCAGATAAGCGAGAATCCTGTGCTTGAATACGCGAAGTACATAGTCTTTGCATGCCTTGACAGGCTCGAGATAAAGAGGCCTGAGAAATTTGGGGGTTCAATGCAATTTGAAGGCTACGAAGAACTTGAAAGGGCATATGCTGCTGGAGACCTCCACCCCCTTGATCTTAAGAATGCAGTGGCCTCAGCTATCAACGAACTGCTGAAGCCTGTAAGGGAACATTTTGAGAATAACGCGGATGCAAAGGGGTTATTTGAGAAGGTTAAGGGCTTTAGAGTTACTAGGTAATGCAATCTGCTGCTTCAAGCGCTATGGCAGCCAGAGTAGCTAACTAAATGTCAATGCTGCCTTAACAGAAGTTTTAAATACATGCGAGCGTTTAGCCTCTATAATATATCTTATATAGCATTTACTTAAATAGCATTTACTTAAAAAAGGGGGTTGATCCAAAATGGATTTTTGTAAGGTATGCGGTGCAGAGTTTGATGTGCCTGACGACATTGTTCTGTGTTCACACCATGATGGCTTTGTCCACCTGGGGTGTTGCATTAATAACTGCAGCTGGGATAAGAGGCCATGCCAGCATGCAAAGGCGGTCCTGCATAAAATGGAGTGATCAGATTCCAGTCTTCACGCCCTCAAAGCTGTTCTTATATTTCTCAGCATTCACCCTGTTCTGGGTCTCTATAACGAGGCTTTCAAACAAGGGCAGCTTTACAGGCAGGGCAAACCTAGCAAAGCTAGATGATATGATTGCCTCGCCCATGCCCAGGCTAGCTATGTTACGGTCATCGTCCTTCAGGTCCTGAGGGGCGCTCTCAATGATTGCCTGCCTCTCAGATGCCATCTCAAGCCCCATTATCACCTTTGTGCTCATGTTTGCGAGAATCTCTTTGGTTATAAGCGAGGGAAGCTGGGTTATTGCAGTCAGGCCCACCCTGAACTTACGCCCCTCTCTGGCAATTGTCGAGAATATGTTAGGGCCCTCCTCAAGGGCAGCCTTGCCGATAACCCTCGGTGCTTCTTCAAGAACAATGCTGATAACAGGCCTCTGATTAAGCATGCCCTGGTTTTTATGATGCCTGTACCTCTTCAGGATTTCGGTAGCAATAATGCTTCCGATAAGCACCTCTAACTGGCCTGAGAATCCTGAGGTGTCAATGATAACTGTCTTTGCAGCCTCGAGCTCAGCTATAATGTCCTTCAGCGTATTCATGCCGGCTTGGTCATCAAAAACCCCCTTGCAGAGGATCCTGCCCTCCCTGAACTGGATGTCAAGCAGAGGCGTGATCTTGCGCTTAAGCACAATAAGTGTGCCCTCGCTAAAGCCTTCAAGCTCAGCATCGCTTGCAATCGCTTTAATCCAGTCCCTACCGTAATGCTTATAGAATGCGTAGAGGGCCTCGCCCTGGGCCTCAGAGAGCCTAAGCACACCACTGAAGTGGGCAGGCTTCACAAGCCCGAGGTTAATCTTCAGGGTCTTTGCGCCAGCAGGGGGGTATGGAGAGTAATACACGACATCCTCCTTGTTTGGATGATCCTTCATGCCTATCCTGTTTCTGCCGAAATACTCGTCATGCGGGTCAAGAACCAGCACTCCTGCATACCCCTTGCCTATAGTGCTCCAGATCATGCATAATGCAAGGTTTGATTTGCCCCTTCCTGTCTGGGCAGAGATAAGCACGTGATGCGAGAGCACCAGGCTGCCATCGAGGAAGGCTGCACAGTCAAGCACCCTTGAGCCTGAGCGTATGTTACCCAGGAAGAGGGGGTTAGCAGGCTTTTTTAAAAACCCCAGGTCCTGGGCATTGACCTCCCGCACATCAGAGAAGAACTCAGGAAGCCTCTTGCAGAGGGATACCCTGTTTTTATCAACAAAAGCAAGGCTCTTCATTGAGGCGAGGGTATAGCTTCTTAATTCGCGGTCAAAGAACTCCAGGTCAGAGCTGGTCTCAAGCTTAATTCCTGATGCAAGCTCCAGGTGCTGCTGCGAGAGTTGGCTCCCATAGCTGAGGTCAAATACCTGGAGGAGCATGTTGCCTTCGGGGAGGTCGGCAACAGCGAGCTCGCCAAGCTCAAGTTTATAGCCTGCTTTCTGCCTCACAATAAGCCTGCCGAATCCCCCCCAGATGATCTTTCCAATAACCCCCATCTCACCAGCAGGGGAGTGATAACGCATATTAAAAGGTATCCACTACGCCCATGTGCTCACAAAAACTATTTAAGGCAGTCAGCTTATTTTTTTATCAGGGGGACGGATTGTGATTGATCTTAAGGGAGTTGCTGGCCTTTTCAGGAGAGGCAGTTCAAGAGGAGGCACTGCTGAGATAAGTTCTAGGGCTCTGCCAGATATCCCAAAGAACATAATAAAGGGCTCGGAGGATGTGTCTGAGCAGCCTAAGGCTGCTGCTCACAAAGAGGCACCGCAGGAGGCCAGCCTTGATACAGGTGCAGCTGCAGAGCCGCCTCAGAGCCTCCCAAGGCTTAGGCAGGAAGAGCTTAAGCAGGAAGAAAAACATGCCATGCCCACCAAGGAAGAGCAGGTTACCTCAAACCTGCGCACATGTCCTCAGGAGGCATTCAGCAGGCCTCAACCACAGCCTGCTGAGATAAGGCATGTAATGCAAAACTACAGTCACAGGGATTATCGTATGCCAAGCGCCTTTAACCTTAACCCTGGGGAATCGCAGCTCCCTGAGAGCTTCTTTTCAGACCTGCTGACACACCTTAAGAAAGAGGAGGGGCTCCTTGAGAACAAGTCCATCTCAAGCCACAGCCTGCTTTCAAGAAACCTGCTTGATGAGATGAAGGACTTCTGGACAGACCGCAAACACAACATAGCAAAAATCAGGCATGAGAGCAGGGTGGAAGAGGACCTTCTCACATGCCTAGATGAGCTACGCCAACTGGAATCAGAATGGCAGCAGTACGAGATACTGCTCAATGAAACGCGGCAGAACATGCAGCAGAAGGAGAGGGAGATAGAGGAGAAGATAACAGGTCTTAATAACATGCTGCGTAGATACAGCTTTGAAAAGAAGGTAAGCCCGAAACACTACTTCTATCTCTCTAATAGCGGGATTATAAGAAACCTCAGCGAGCTCGTAAAGGGACTCAAGGGCATGGATGACGCCACCTTCAACCATCACGTTACAGACGAACGTAATGACTTCTCAACATGGATAAAAGACGTGATGGGTGATGAGAGACTCGCGTCAAGGATAAGCGGGAAGCTGGAGAGGCAGAGGATGATACACCTTCTCGAATCAGAACGAGGGCTTTGAATGCAGTCATTCCATCGGTGTGCTCACGAGCGTTTGATTCCATTCGGCCACGAGAAAACAAAGCGTTTGGGCTTGCCTTACGGCAAGTACGAATACCTTGGTCTTCTGGACCTGCCTTACGGCAGGTACGAGAAGACCTCCGGTCTTCTGGACTTACCTTCGGTAAGAGTCAAAAGCTCGCTCGGAAGGCGAGCTTTTGACGTTCAAAAATTCGCCGTGTCAAAGCGAGGGGCGTAAAGCCACGGCCTTTAGGCCGCGGATAGCCCTGAGCAGGCGAATTTTTGTTACTTGTGTCAAGATCGAAAAATAAGCTCGCCCTTCATCGATATCCTAAAAATGACTGCCCTGCGCAGCAAGGTTAGCCAAGGACATCTAGCGGTAGGCGATGCTGTTAAGCCTGGTGTGAACATCCTGGCAAATCCCTGTTGTCAGCCCTAACTCTGCCACGAGCAGCCCTGTCTCACGCTCACCAAGGCGAGCAGCTAGGTCAGCTGCAACAAGCCCGTATGGGTAGCCTGGGAATGCAATGTCTCTTGAATGGAATGCCAGGGCACTGAACAGCTTCTCAAGGTCAACACATTGATCATGTGAAACCTCGAATCTGAATACATACCCTGACTCTGGATGAAGCCTGACAAAAAAAACATCAGGCGCCCGCTCCCTGCGCAGGTGATAGTACCAACAACCTTCAGGAGCACACCTCTTAAGCTGGTCTGCCAGTGAGAGCCCCTCAGATGTAAGCATAACACTCGACTTTGCGAGGGAACAGACAAGGACATCCTGCCTGGCAGAGTGTTCCAGCAGTCCTGAAATATACGCCTCCTCGTTTGGGAGTGTCCTGGCAAGGCTTCCGTCAAGCACCAGTATGCTGCCAGGTTTAAGGGTTTCTGTGAGCTCTGCTGCCAGGGCAAGCTCTGAAAACCGCCTCGCCATATCAGCTATGCGGGCATGCTTTACAAGGTGATTGCCCTCAGATAACTCGCGGTTTCTTACATCAACCCTGAGGTCATCAGGGTTGAGCAGCCTGCTCCCAATTATCTCTGGCTGTATAACAAGCCTGCCAGAGTCGTCTTTAACACGCACAATAACATAGAAGCCTTCGCTCTTCTCACGTGCCCTTGAAGTGCCCTCCATCACGACAGCCGTAGCCCTGATAAAATAAGCAGACCTCTCAGGCCCTGAGAAGAGGGCTGCACTCCCCCCATCAACAAAGCAGAACCTCAGCTCTGTCAGAGCTGGCTTAAAGGAATGAAAGAAGCCATCCTTAAAGATCATATCACCACGGAGATCGTCGGCAAGCATGCCATGCTCATGGCAGCAAGCTGCCGCATCTGCTGACAGCTCCCTTATCCTGCGGCTAAGCTCTTCAATACGAGGCATGAATCATTGTAGCAGACCTAATAATAAAAATGTTTGCTCGAGAATTGGCTCTTCATCTTCACTTAAGAGGTGTTCTTCTGCCCCTCCTTTATCCTCGCCCATCTTTCCTTAGTCTTGCGGCTAAGCTTCTCCTTGATCACCCTCCAGTCACGCCTTATTCTCAGGCGATAGACCTTGCCCTTTATGGATTCAATTGATCTGCCAAATATCCTGCGGATTTCCTCATCAGAGGTTGTTGGATAGGTCTTTCTAAGAAGATCCTCCTCCTCTGATGTCCACGGT
>PEYS01000208.1:0-1888 GCA_002763335.1 Candidatus Woesearchaeota archaeon CG08_land_8_20_14_0_20_47_9
ACTGGTTTACGATAATCGATTAATTTTCTTTTTGCTCCTGTTTTTGCCTCTACTAAAATGTCATCCGCATTAAAAACGTAGTTGTTCTTATCTTTAACAGCAAAAAGAATCGGCTCATAAAGAGAGCCATAATATTTTTTAGCTTGAACTCCTGAACTATCATAGTGCCACACTATTCTTGAGAGAATGTGCATCTTTTTCTTTAAGAAAATATCAAAATAGGGAATAAACTGAGTTGCACCCATTAAATATATTGCACCATTGTCTTTAAGTTTTTGAATACACAAATCAATCCATTCATAACACCATTCTAAATATTTATCATCACTTTCCCACTTGTCTTTGTAACCATTAAAATTTTTTCCAATGTTGTATGGTGGATCAACAAAAATTAGATTAATTGATTTGTCTGGAATTAATTTTAAGATTTTTAGAGCATCGCCTCTATATAATATATGATTTCCAATCTCCTCTTTTTGTATTTGTATGTTACTCATTTTAACCCATTCTCACTTAATTCTTTTTTTATGAACATTTCTACTTGCTTAGAGACTATAATGCCTTTTTCAGCACAAAATTTCTTATATTTGTCATAAGTTTCTTCATCTAAACTCAAAGCAACTGTTTTTCTCCCCATATAAACACATATAATCTTATATGTTTATAAATCTTGCGTGTATCTGTCCAGTGTCCAGTGGCTAAAATGTTCTTTTTCAGAAAAAGAACCAAAAACAACGGAAATCCCCCTCTTCTTTTTTAGAAAAAAAGAAACAAAAAAGGCGGCGGCAACCCCCAGAAAAAACTATAGACACGACGACTCCTCCGAGCCTTCGGCTCTCGGTTTTTTGATAAATCAAAAAAGAATATAACAGCGATTTAAAGATTCCGCCTTGCGGTGCTGTAGCTCCTCGGCTCCATCCAAATTTTTTTGTCAGCTCTGAAAAATCCTCCAGCCATATGGGTCGGATTTTTCGAGGACAAAAAAACTTCTTTAAATCGCGATGTTAGTTGGCTCCAATTCCTCTCACAATAACCTTTATAAACCTCCTTTGAGAAGTAACTTGCTATGCAACAGATCCTTGACATACTCTTTGATAAGGACGAGATCACCTGGCAGACAATACTCTACGAGCTTGTGAAGGGCGAGCAGATGGACCCATGGGATATAGACATAAGCCTTATTGCCCAGCGCTACTTTGAGATGCTCAAGAAGATGAAGGAGCTTGACTTCAGAATCTCAGGCAAGGTAGTTTTGGCAGCAGCGATACTTCTGAAGATGAAGACAGACCAGCTTGTAGGCGTGGACATACTGGAGCTTGACAGGCTTATGGCAGACAACCAGGGCGTTGACGTGGGCGAGTTCTATGAGGAGCTTGAGGAGGAATTCTCACATAAAGCAGAGGAATACCCGATGCTCATACCCAGGACACCGCAGCCCAGAAAGAGAAAGGTCTCAATATACGACCTTGTAGATGCGCTTCAGCGCGCCCTGGAGGTGAAGAGGAGGCGCGTGATACGATCAATACCTGCTACGCGCATGGAGGTCCCGAAAAAGAGGATTGACATGGCTGCCCTGATAAAATCCCTTTACCAGCGCATACTAGACTTCTTCAAGGGAGGCAACGAGAAGCTGACATTCAGCAGGCTTGTGCCGTCAGAAAGCCGGGAAGATAAGGTGCTGACCTTTATGCCCCTCCTGCACCTTGCCCATATAGAGCATAGAAAGCTCGACCTGCTGCAGAAGGAGGCATTTGGCGAGATAGAGATAGCCCTTAACAAGGGCGATGCTGGATCAGGGTAACATGAAGAACCGCGAGGTTGCACAGCTCCTCTACGAGATCGCAGACATTCTGGAGTTACAGGGCATTGACTTCAAGCCAAGGGCGTA
>PEYS01000208.1:2015-2157 GCA_002763335.1 Candidatus Woesearchaeota archaeon CG08_land_8_20_14_0_20_47_9
AGAGGAAAACTGGCATACCTCAACAAGATAAAAAAGCATATTCCGAGGGGCATGGGGGAGCTTATGGCTGTGCCCGGGCTTGGGCCAAGGCGGATAAAGGCCCTCTCAGAAAAACTGGGGATAAGGGGCATAAAGACCCTAA
>PEYS01000208.1:2190-9603 GCA_002763335.1 Candidatus Woesearchaeota archaeon CG08_land_8_20_14_0_20_47_9
TCGAGGGCTTCGGGGAGAAGAGCGAGGGCGAGATACTTGAGGGCATAACCCTGATAAAGAGCCAGGAGAGCAGAATGCTCCTCGGATACGCCCTGCCAATTGCAGAGGAGCTTGTAGACTCGCTTAAAGGCTTTAAGGGACTGCAGGGGATTGAGATTGCAGGCTCTGTCAGGAGAATGAAGGAGACAATAGGCGACCTGGACATCCTTGCAGTCTCCAACAGCCCATCTAAGCTAATGGGCTTCTTCACCAAACTACCCTCAGTTAAAAGGATTATTGCAAGGGGACCTACAAAGTCCTCGGTGCTTATCGAGGGCAACCTCCAGGTTGATTTAAGGGTGGTTAACAAGGCCAGCTTCGGCTCAGCACTCCAGTACTTTACGGGGAGCAAGGAGCACAACATAAGGCTTAGGCAGATCGCGATAAAAAAAGGGCTGAAGCTTAGCGAGTACGGCCTGTTCACAAAGAAGGGCGAGCAGGTTGCAGGCCATGATGAGGCAGGGGTCTACAGGAGGCTTGGCATAAGCCCTATGCCCCCTGAGCTGAGGGAGGAAGAGGGTGAGATTGAGGCAGCTATTGCAGGCAGGCTGCCGGAGCTGATAGGATATGCAGACTCAAAGGGGGACTTTCACGTACATTCAGACTACAGTGACGGCAATTCAAGCATGGAGGAGATTGCCAGGCGCGGAAAAAGCCTGGGCTATGAGTACGTATGCATAACAGACCACTCCAAGGCAGAGAGAATCGCCCACGGAATCAATGAAGAAAAGCTCAGACAGCAGATAGAGGAGATAAAAAGGCTCAATAAGCGCGTAAAGGGCATACGCATACTCTCAGGCATAGAGGTTGATATAATGAGGGACGGCAGCCTCGACCTTGATGAGAGAACCCTCTCAAGGCTTGACATCGTGATAGCAGCAGTCCACTCAGGCTTTAAGGCCTCAGAGGAGGCAATGACAAGGCGGGTTATAACAGCTATTGAGAACAGGAATGTAGATATTCTCGCCCACCCTACAGGGCGCCTTATAGGGAGGCGCAGGGAGTATGAGATTGACATGGAGCAGGTTATAGGGGCTGCCCAGAGGAATGGCATTTGCCTTGAGATCAATGCAGACCCGATGCGTATGGACCTGAACGACGTACTTACAAGAAAGGCGGCCCATGCAGGTGTGAAGCTGGCAATAGGAACAGATGCCCACTCAGCAGACCAGATGAACTACATGAGGCTCGGCATAGGAATAGCAAGGAGGGGCTGGTGCGAAAGGGCGAGCATACTAAACACCCTCCCGCTTAAGAAGCTTGAGGGCTATTTGAAGCAATGTTTTTAAACAGGCTTCTAAACCTGGGATGGTATGAAGCGCTTTAAGATAAGCCTGCTCGACCTGCTTGCAGGGATAACACTCCTTGCTGCAATAGCAATTGTCATTGCCTTCAGCACCATACGCCCGCCTGAGGTGACTGAGCTCTACTTTGACAACCACACGGCCTTACCTGTCTTCAACAGCGGCCTCGCCAGGTTCACCTTCGCCATCCACAACATGGAAGGCAGGTCAATGAACTACGAGGCCCTGGTATCATACGCCTACGAAGAGGGTAATGAAAGCAGGAGCGTGAATGTAACCACAATCTCAGAACTTGTCAGGAACATGGAGACTGCCAGCCTTAATGTCGAGGTCCCCCTAAGAGAGGGCGTTGAGAGGGCGAGGATAAATGTGGGGCTGCTCAGCAAGAACCAGAATATAGGGTTCTGGACAGAGCACTCAGAAAGGCCATTGTACTATGAGGGCACAGGGGTTGGGAGCGCAGACTGCATACTCAACCACACCGCAATGATAAGTGACAGTGAGGGTGCAGGGCAGATAACAAGCGTGTTTATAAAGGCGAGGGGTGAGCCTGCACTAGACGAATGGCCTAGGATGCGCCTCTGGGTTGATGGCAGGGTGGTTGGATCAGCTATAGTGGCGTCAGAGAATTACAGCCTATACGAGTTCCCGCTTGCAGGGCTTGAAGAGGGGCTGCATGTGATTGACGTTGAATTCACAAACGACTACTCATACAGGGCATCAGGCTACAGCGAGGACAGAAACCTCTTCATAGAGGGCATTGTCATAGGCTCAGCCTGGATAGAGCCAGGCATCACAGAGTTCGGACGGGGCAGAGATGCCTTTGACTGCAGGAACGCGATAGAGGGCATGCAGCTATACTCTAATGGGGTTATGAGGTTCGCATTGAGAAAACCTTGAATACACTCGCCTTCGCTTTTACAGCTCGGCTCGGTATTCAAGGTTTTCTGACATCGAGTTCTGAAGTCGAATATAGACAGCCTTCTCTTCTCTTGCGCTTCTTGCGAGGGTGGCGAATGCCGAAGCGAATGCCAACAACGAAACCAAGGACTAGGCCTAGAGATACAATAAAAGCATAGCTAATAATGCTTCTGAGCATAACCTTCTGCGAGCGGCTTAAAATGGGCTCATCAGCCCTCTCAAAGTATATCTCCATGTTGCTGAGCTCAAGGGCGTACTCAGCATATAGCAGGGCTGAGAAGACATCATCCCTCTTCAGGCTGCTGGCGTACTCATAGTAGCTGTAGCCTATGATTGGGAAAACGCCATTCTTAGACTCGCGCACAATAATGCGCTTCGTGACATTCAGCTTCCTCTCAAGCACGATGGGGAGCTGCGTCTCCTGAATGCCCAAGACGCTTAGCACCACATCAGCCTCTGCCTTTGCCTTGCTCGCCTTGAAGAGGCATAGCTCATAATCGCCATTGCCCATATCCTTATAGGCGTAGTCTATCTCCTTTCTCGTATCACCCAGGGCAGTTGGGAAGAATATCCTGACGTACTGAAAGCGCTCCTCTGCCTCTGAGAGCTTGTTAAGGCACGATTTTTTGAGGCTCGCAGCATCCATTTTAAATTCGCGGCCACTCATTCCGAAGAAGGCACTCCACGACCTTGCGCTGTAAAACCTCTCTGTGGCATATACGAGGTTATAGGCAGCAAGGGCAGTCAGATTCCTGTCAATGTAACCTCTGGTTATGTTGATGTACTCTTTGGCGTCAAGGATGCGCTCCTTTACAACCCCAAATGTCTGGAGCCCGGTTATGGTGTTGTACTCAGGGAGCGAGGCACTGAATTCCTCTATGGTAGCAGCTAGGGAGTCTGACATCCCCTGGAGCTGATCCAGGGATATGTTCTCTGCTATAAGCCTAAGGTAATGGAACTTTATGTTTGCCCCGAAGCAGTAGCTTGCAGACGAGTAGTACGACCCATTCTCAAAGGCCTCAGCGCCCTTAAGGGTTAGATTAAGCCCAGCGTTTTCCAGGTCGAGCATTACCCTATCCAGGCTGCTGTTTGGAGGTATCCTTGGCATTGAGCTCATCGCCTCCTCCTCAAGCAGCCTGCTCCTGTTGCAGAGGTCAGATGCCAGGAACCTCATTATGCTGCTGTAGCCATCGTCAATTGTGATCAGCGAGGTCTCAGTGGGGATATCATAATCTGAGAGTCCCTTGATAACATCCCTGAGCTCAGAGACAGGCATAACCTCCACGCCCTTCATGCGGCCATACTCAACCATGTTAACACTCCTGTTATCATACCCGAGAGGGCCCTCGGGCATTAGAGAGGTGTTAAACTCAGTCTCAGTAACAAGAACCTCATCAGTAGGGATCATAACGCGCCGTATGCCGCTTGCAGCAGCAGCGTCAATCTTGTGCTTCAGGCCGCCAACAGGCCCTATAAGGCCGCCGGAATTTATAGTGCCTGTAACTGTTGCAGATTCATCAACCGGCAGGCCCTTAAGCACAGCAATGGTTAGCGCAGCCACTGCAGAGCCAGCGCTTGGGCCGCCTATTATGGCTGACTGGGCGTTTATGGTATAGAAGAAGTCGTAAGCCTCGCAGTCAAACCCTATATACCTGCAAGCTATCTCCTTTGCAAACCTGGTGGATATCTGCGTGTCTATCTTTGTAAGCGGAAATGTATCTATGAATACGCGGCCACTGCCCTGCTCAATCCTCAGGTATAGGTCTGCTGTGTTGCCCTCATAACCCTCATCAGTCTGAGTAACTGCAAGGAGGCGCATATGAGCCTGCTGTGCAGCGCAGGTCTGGATTAGCACAAGGAATAGCAGCAAGCCCGCAAAGAGGTGTCCTAGCTGCACTGGTTTCCCCCTCATGACCATCCAATAGCAGAGGCATGGTTAATAAAGATTGCGAATTGATGAAAACCCCCTCGAAAAGTATTTAAATAAGCTCTCCCTTGAGTGGGTTTGAGAGGGATGGGAAGATCAAGGTTTGGCATGCTGTTCGTATTATTGTTTCTATTTGCGCTTCCCCTTTTCTCCCTTTTATCCCATGCTTCTGAGGGCAGGGCAATTGAGTTGTCTGCAGAGCCTCTAGTGGATGTCATCTACGCCCATGAGCAGGCATCCTACAGATTAAGCATAAAGAACAACGGCAGGCTTAATGGCACATTCAGGATATCATTCACAGATGTTGCGTGGAGTGTGCAGTCTGACCCGCTTTACGACTACTTCAGCGGCATGAGTATAAATGTCGGGGAGACTAAGGACACAACCCTCTTTATAAAGCCGATAAATCAGGAGGTTTACGGCAAGTACAAGATCGAGGTTGTTGTGCAGTCAAAGGAGACAGGCATCAAGGAGAGCGAGATACTGATTCTGACAATCAGGCCCCCTAAGCCCACAATAAGGGAGTACCTCGCAGTTGTAAGGCGCCTCGTTGACATCCCTCCACAGGTTGACCCAAGAGAGCCGATGCCAATAGGAATAAACCTTGAGAACAGGAACCCGATGAACATCTCCAGCTTAACAATAATCCTAAGGAGCAATCTCATAGATAACAAGGTCTCTGTATCTCTCGGCCCCCTAGAGAGTAAGAGGGTGGAGATTACAGAGAGCATACCATCAGACACCCCTCCCCAGGCTGATACGCTGAATGTAAGCTTCGTTGTTGGCAACGAGACCCTTGAGCCGGTGATCTCTGAGGTGTTTGAGGTTATGGGTTATTCAGATGTGAAGGCCAGAATAGGGGGGGCTGTGAAAAGGCCGTTCTTCAGCGAGGAGTCAGTAACCTACCTTAACGACGGGAACAAGGCGACTGATTATTATGTTGAGCAGCAGATATCCATGATTAGCTCGCTGTTTACAAGGACCTCGCCTAAGGCATTCAGCATAAAACGTGAAGGGGCCTATTACCTCGCCTGGAGAATACGTCTTGAGCCGCACCAGTCAGTTACAATCACTGTTAGGCAGGATTACCGTGCTCTTGGTTTTGCACTCTTCTTTGTTATCATTGTGATTGTCGGGTTCTTCTTTATAAGAAAGCCAGTATCTGTCAAGAAGTCAGCCTCTGTGTTCTCATCCAGGGAGGGAGGCATATCTGAGATGAAGGTTGTGATCCACATCAGAAACCTCAGCGGCAGAGGCTTTGAGAGGGTTGTTGTTATAGACCCTGTCCCTGACATTGCCGAGGTTGACATGTACACAGAGCTTGGAACACTGCAGCCCTCAAAGGTTGTTAAGCATCCGAGAAAGGGAAAGGTTGTTAAGTGGTCTGTTGGCAGCCTGGAGCGCTTTGAGGAGCGCATACTCACATATAAGCTTAAGTCAAGGCTCAGCATACTGGGCGAGCTTAAGCTTGAGCCTGCCCGCGTGAAGTATGTGGATGACCGCGGTGTTGAGATTTTGGTGAGGTCAAACTCAGTCAGGCTGTCAGCATAGCGCCGGAGCAGTAGCTCTATGGAAATCAGCTCATAGCTTTGGCATCTTCGGGTATGTCCCTGGTTGCATAAAGACGCGTTCTGTCTTTACTGCCAGGCCATGGTCAGCAAGCATCTCCTCTGATGAGAGCTGCGCATTGCCTACGAACACAAGCTCGCCCTTGAGGCTCATCACAGCAACAGCATCCCCTTTTTTTATGCCTGATTCCAGCCTTGATATGCCGGGCATGCTCAGGCTTGCCCCGTGGCAGAGGCTGTCCACTGCTGAATCAAGAACCTGTATCCTCGGGAGGTGTGCGACTGCTGTCTCGACATTCATAATAATCCTCTTAATGGCTGTCTCATCCCCATCATGCATCCAGTAGTGAACCGCATCCTTGAGGTCATGCAGAGTGACGAGGCTGTCCTCATTAAACGGGCCTGCCCTTGTGCGTCTGAGCTCAGCCATGTGAGCCCCTACACCGAGCTTCTTGCCCATGTCAACGCATAGCTTTCGTATGTATGTGCCTGCCTGACAGCCAACCCTGAAGAGGACGTCCTGATCATAGGCCTCGAGAACCTCAAGGTAGTATATTGTCCTCTTTCTTAGCACCCTCTTCACAGAGCTCCTGACTGGAGGGAGCTGGCTTATGGTTCCTGTAAAGTCTGAGAATAGGCTGCGTATATCTGCCTCGCTTACAGGCTTGTGTATGTGCATGAGTGCAACATACTCCTTTCCGGCGGTGAGCAGGTAGGCGAGTGCCTTCGTGGCATTTCCAAGTGCTACAGGGAGCACCCCTGTCACTCCAGGATCAAGTGTGCCTGAGTGGCCTGCCTTCTTTATCCTGAGTATGTCCTTAACATAGGCTGAAACCTGATGGGATCTCCCACATGCGACATGCGTGTTGGGCCCCTAGGCTTATCTATGTTAACGACACCGAGCTTTATAAGCTCGCCTATGCTCCGACACTGAGGCCTGCACCCAAACTTGGCAGAGGTCTCTGCCTCCCTTCTCACAAGCTCCTTGCGTTCAATCCTCTCGAATGGTAGAGACTGCTTATTCAACTCCTTGTTCATAATGTAGTTTAGGTCATTGCCAGAGGTTAATAAGGCTTTTTATCGCCACGCCTCAACAGTCTCAAACATCGCCTTTAAACCCTGGGCCAGGGCCTTGTCATCGCACACCCTGCTGTGCACATACGGGTTTATAAGCCACCTTGTTTCAAGGCTTGATCTGGGATTTACAAAGATTATTGTCAGGTTCTTGATACTGGCCAGCTCCCTCCACTTCTCTATCAGCAGCCCGAGGTTTTTCTGCGTGTTCGGAACAACCAGGAATAAGCGCTCAGCTGAAAGCCCTGATAAGGCGCCTGTGTTTAGCTCGATGCTTACAACATACGCCTCTCTCTGCCTGTCTTTAAGGCATGCTTCAAAGCCGTTCTCTGTCTCTCTAAGCCTCTCAATTCTCCTTAAGTGCATGTCCCTGTTTTTAATATAATAGGACAGCCATTCCTTTAAAGCATCAACCTGTTTTTTTCCGTTCTCCATGTGCCAGGCATGGGTTAAACTATTATTTATAGTTTGTTGGAGAGGGCTTTGACCGACCTCGCTTAAAACCTATAAAATAGCACTTCCGACATAAGAAAGCCTTGAATGCCGAGGCGAGCCAAAAGGCGAAGCCGAGTGTAACGAA
>PEYS01000127.1 GCA_002763335.1 Candidatus Woesearchaeota archaeon CG08_land_8_20_14_0_20_47_9
CCCGAGCAGGCGAATTTTTTTTACCTTCGGTAAGAGTCAAAAGCTCGCCTTGCTGCAAGAAGCTCGCCCCAGCGCTTGAAGCGAGCGAGCATGCCCCCCGCTTGCTTTGTGCGGGCGAGATTTTGACGGTTTTATCTGGCTTGGATATGCTGTGTCTGCCTTGGGTGTGCATGTATCAGGGGCAGGGGAAAAGTCAATCAATAGCAATTCGTCAAACATTCATGATAACCTCTTTGTTCTAGAGTGTGGTCAGTGCCAGCCTCCTCAAGGCATCAAGCCTCTCCTTGTTACCAAGCCTAGCATTCCTTACCGCATCCTTGAGCAGGGCAGTGTTATCATCCATTCTCTTCTTATCAACAGGGTAGGGTATGCCATCCTTTCCCCCATGAGCAAAGCTGAACTTAGCGGGATCATTCCAGCTCGCTTCTGTTCCGTATACAAGCTCTGATATTAAGGCAAGGGCGCGGATTGATCCTGCACCAATTCCTTTGAGTGAGGTAAGCTCTTCATAGCTCTCTGGCTGTACTTCATATGCCTGCTTCAGAGCATTCATGCTCCTCTTGCTGAGCCTGAGGCGATGGTTCTTACAGAGGCTTAGGATGGCAGGCTCTTGACTAGGAAAATCACCATTCACAAAATCATAAAGGCTTGTCTGCTCAGGCCTTGCGCTGATTTTGAGATAGCCCTCAATATGGCTTGGGTTGTCGTTCACTATGTCAAGGCTTGTCTTTCTTGATTCTTCACTTGAATGAGCGGTCATATCCAATACCTGCTGCCCTTTTGCATCGCAGCAGATTGCAGCGTGAGGCTCATCAACAAAGCTCCTAACTGCATCAGAAATCCAATGGTATCGCCTTGCATAGCTGTTCTGGCTGTTCATGCCCTGCTGCACAACAGCCCAAGCATGCTTAGAGACGATGAAGGAATGATGATAAAGCTGATAATTATCCTGCACCAGGCTGTTATCAACCTTTGCTGCCATGCGGCTTGCATACTTTAGTTTCTCAACCCGATGTGTCGAGAGGTTCAGGCCAGCATCATCTGCAAGCTCGTCAATCTCAGCCAGCGTTCTCATTGAGGCCTTGCCCTTGCCGCCTGCAATAGCAACACCGCAGTTCAGCTCATTCACCGCCTCCTTTAATGCACCACAGACTGTCGTTGTAAGCCCTGATGAATGCCAGTCAAATCCTAAGACACAACCCAAAGACTGGAAGAAGAAGGGGTCAGCCAGCCTTCTGAGATACTCATCCCGTCCATACTCGTCAATAATTATCTCAGAAATAGCTCCGCCTAGCTTCCTCATCCTTCCAAACAGCCACTTAGGGCACCTCCCTGGATGAAGGGGCAGGTTTGCGATTCCTGTTCGGGGCATTTTCAGCTTTGAGTTCTCAGCTTTCAGTCTTGAGATGCGAAAGAGAGATTTACTATCAGCTGTTAGCTATTGGCCAAAAGCCAAAGGCTAAGAGCCAATAACAAAGAGCCAAATGCCCTTTATAAATCTTGCATGCATAGGTGTCTAGTGGGGAGTGAGGTGCTCTAGCTTTCATTTAAGAAGGAACAATCTTTATTCCCTCCCGATCTCTAGTCAATATCCCTTGCCTTCCGGATGTAATACCATACTCATCAACAATCTCTCTCAGTATCCTCACAGCTATGCTATTCCCCCACTTTGCAAAGGTAATCTCCTTTGCCTTTCTAAGCTTTCTATACTTCCTTGCGAGGCTCTTAAGCTGTTTCATATTCATAATCTCTTCTCCGCAAGATTTACATTTAAAAGCTTTAAATTCTAATCCATCTTGCTCTATCACATCTTTGATCTTCTCCATTTCCCCCTTACATATTGGACATATCATTTTAATTACCTCTCTCAACTGTTTTTATGATGATAATCTGACCAAGATCCTCCACAACACAAATAACTGATCCTTTCCTTGATTTGCTAATAAACTTAATGCCATGTTTTCCAAATCTTTTCACTTTACCAGTCTTCAACACGCTGTACACTTGATCTGGGAAAGCAACTCCTCTTTCTCTCGCACGCTTGATTGCATGAGTTTTAATAAGTATCTGCTTTCTGAGCTGTAAAGTTAGAGACACCTATTTTGGATGCAAAAGCTCAATCGGGCACCGACAACTTTAAAAACTTCGGGTTCCTAATTTCTTTTATGAAGATTATGAAGGCATTTGACAAGAAAGTAGGCGATACTAAGTACTACAA
>PEYS01000130.1:0-743 GCA_002763335.1 Candidatus Woesearchaeota archaeon CG08_land_8_20_14_0_20_47_9
CAGGGGCTTTGGCTTTAGACGCTGGCAGGGGTTTCCAGCAACAGCACAGGTTACTCTAACCAAAGAGGAGCAGGTGAACATACTGGAAGCAGAGCTGAAGGAGATTGAGGCAGAAAAACAGGAGATTGAGAAGAAGCTTAATGAACTAAAAACATAAGGAAACTGGGCACATGAAAGAAAGAATAGCAGTCATCTCAGTATTTGTCAATCTAATCTTAGCGGTATCTAAGATTTTGGTAGGGGTTTTTGTTGGCTCTGTAGCAGTCTTAGCAGAAGGATTCCACTCGGGAATGGATATCTTGTCCTGCGGCTACAAAGTCAAACATCAAAGAGGCATCCCTTGTTCATCATTAAGCTGTCCGAGATGCAGCACGAAACTAACCAGGGATGTTAAAAGAGATAAGAGTGAGAAACATGCCGAGACCAAGGCGACATAGGTTAGTGGGGTTTGAGCCAAGGGTGACATACTTCAAGCCAGCAGGGATTATGATGAGGGAGCTGGAAGAGTCAATACTGGCAGTTGACGAGTTTGAGGCTGTAAGGCTAAAGGACTTGCTTGGCTTAGAACAGGAAACAGCAGCCAGGAAGATGAGCATCTCACAGCCCACCTTCCACCGCTTAGTTCAGTCAGCAAGAAAAAAGATAGCTGACGCCATTGTGAATGGCAAGGCAATAAAGATTGAGGGAGGCAACTTCAAAATGGTTGACACGTTGAGAAAGAGAAAATTCAGATGCTATGACTG
>PEYS01000130.1:753-2240 GCA_002763335.1 Candidatus Woesearchaeota archaeon CG08_land_8_20_14_0_20_47_9
TGGGAACTCGCATATGGAACAGGAAAGCCAGCAGACTGCCCAAAATGCAAATCAAGAAATATTCATAGACATCCTGAAGACAGGGGGCAAAGAGGTAGGGGGTTGAGGTTTGGGAGGGGGTGAAGCAGAGAGTGTTGATCTCGCCACCCGAGCAAGGCAATCGAGCATGCCCCCAGTCTGTGACTGAGGGTGGTGGCGAGCTTTTGACTTTGAATACCGACTGAGCCAGGAAGTCGAGGTTATTCAAAGTTTTCAGCTTTATGATCTATTAACTGATGTAACTTCTTTAATCTTATCCTCGATCTTTTCTTTCCAGTTCCTAGCCTGTTTCTGCACAGTTGATAATTGGTTCATATAATCCTATAAAGAATCTTGGTGCATTTATAATTCTCAAAAGTTCGTGGGTATAGCCCCGAGCAGCAGATTTTCGTTTCTTACTAAAGCCTGAACCCTAGGATTGGTAACAGCCAATCCCAGCCACTACCCCCTAGAAGCATCCACAGCAACGCCATCCACTAGCTTTAGACCTTTTCTCTCCCTGATCTGAGCCTTCACCTTCTCCTGGAGTTCAAAGGGAAGCTTTTCAAACATCTGGTCAACCAGGAATTGCGAGCTTCTGCCTTCGGTTGCTGATCTCAGGTCAGAGCTTAGGCCGAACATCTCTGCAACAGGCATCTTGCACTTGACCACGATTCTGCTTCCTTCCTGGTTCATATCAAGGAGCTGGCCCCGCCTGTTCTGCACGAGCTTTGAGAGGTCACCCATATGCTCAACAGGGGCATCTAGCTGTAAGACCTGCACTGGCTCAAAGATAAGCGGGCCGGCATTTATCAACGCCCCCCTCAAGCTGTCCCGAACAGCAGGCAGCACCTGTGCAGGGCCTCGGTGGATAGCATCCTCATGAAGCTTTATATCCATGATCATGACCTTCATCCTCATGCAAGGCTCCCTGGCTAATGGCCCTGATGTCATCACATCCTCAAAGGCGTCCATGACCATCTCAATAACCTCTCCGACATGCACAATGCCCCTGGTCATGTCAATAAGGAGATTGCCATTAAAGACGTTACGCACCCTTCTTGAGGTCTTGCTGTTCATGCTGCAGGCCTCAAGAGCCTTCCAGAGCTGCTCGTCCTTCTTCTTAACCCTGCCCTCATTTATTTCTCCTTTTTTTATTGCAGCGTAGATATCTTCCTCAAGGGGTGCTACCTTGATGTAGAACTTGTTGTGCTTATTTGGCGACTTGCCCTCAACCTCAGGGCCTTCCCTGGTTATGGTCTCTCGGTAAACAACAATTGGTGGCGAGGTAGTTACATCAACCCCCTTCTCAGTTTTTATTCTGTTCTCAATAACCTCCAGGTGCAGCTCACCCATGCCGCTTATGAGGTGCTCGCCTGTCTCCTCATTGATCTCAACCTTTATTGTGGGGTCCTCCTTGTTAACCTGCCTCAGAACCTCAATCAGCTTTGGAAGGTCAGAGGGCTTTT
>PEYS01000089.1 GCA_002763335.1 Candidatus Woesearchaeota archaeon CG08_land_8_20_14_0_20_47_9
TCACTATGCCCAGGGGGGTCTCCCAATCTTCAAGGGTTGTGGAGGTAACTCCCCTGCCAACATGGTCTGTGCCTAATACAAAGAATATATCTGGCAGCATTGACTCTGCAAGCTCCTTGTAAGCCCAGGCAGCGCATGGGCCTGAGAAGACATAGCCAGCATGGGGCGCAATTATACCGATGCATATACCTTTGCGCTTACTCACCGGGAGTACACCCGGGCCATTAGGAGAGAGGAAACAGGACTCTATCTGTTTCTCCAACTCCCTTGGGTCATAAGCATAGAACTGTCCTGCAACAACCGGCCTTCTAACCATCAAAAATTGCTGGCGATTCTTGAGGCTCTTCTTGAGGGGTAGTTTCCCTCACACCTTCCGCCTCTTTTAGGCTTAACAGCCTTTTTTTCAAGCCAGGTTATCCTCTGTCTCAACACAGCTATTGCCTGAGCCTTCTTTTTTGCCTTCTGGAGGTCATTTGCCAGCTTTGCATCACGCACAATGTCCCTTATCCAGTTGCTGAAGTCATTCCTCTCATCATTGACATGATGTCGGAAGACATTGTCCTCAATGGTCTGGAATGTGTCAAGCAACTGCCTAAGGTTGCTTATTACGCTCCCATTGCACATAAAGAAGCTCTGGTCCGCCTCAGTGTTAGCAGTCAGAATGCGTTCAGCTTCGGCAGCAGATAGTCTTACACCCATAATCTCTCACCTCTCTATTTGTAAACCCCCATTTTTATAATATTAACTGCTACAGAGTTAACTTATATATAAAGCTTTTTGTGTGCTGATTCAGCACTCAGCAACACTTATATAACATTTCAGTTCTCTAGCAGTACTGCAGAAAATCTGACATACCGGAGGTGGATGCCATGAGCCTAACGCATCTTGATAGCAAAAACTTTGAAAAGGAGGTAGCGCAGTCAGACAAGCCAGTCATTATTGACTTCTGGGCACCATGGTGTGGGCCATGCCAGATGATGGCTCCTGTTTTTGAGGAGTTGAGCCGCGAGTATGAGGGCAGACTGAGGTTTGCAAAGCTAAACACAGACGAGGAGCCTGAATTAGCGAGCAGGTTCTCAATAAGGGGGATACCCTGCCTGATTGTTGTAAAGGCTGGCAGGGAGATTGACCACATTATCGGTTTTATGCCTAAGCAGCAGTTGAAGCAGCAGATTGATGCGATACTCTCGAGGGCTTTATGATGATAAAAGAACTCTCAGTCAGAACAAGCAAGAGAAACGAGTTTATTGACATAACACGCCAGGTAGAGCAAGCTGTACAAGGTGTCAGGGAAGGGGTTGTTACTGTTTTTGTGCCACACACAACAGCAGCAGTAACCATCAATGAGAATGCAGACCCAAGTGTTGTATCTGACATTCTCGGCAAACTAGCTCAGCTTGTGCCAGAGCAGGACAACTACAGCCATGCTGAGGGGAATAGTGATGCACATATAAAATCATCATTGCTTGGCTCATCACTCACTGTGATTGTTAAAGACGGCAAGCTAATGCTCGGAACATGGCAGGGCATATACCTCTGCGAGTTTGACGGGCCGAGGACGAGAAGGGTTATCATCAGTCTCCAGTCTTGAGTTTTCAGCCCTGAGTCGTTAGTTCTTAGTTTTTGGTCCTTTGCTAATAAACCAACAACTAAAAACCAATTACCAATGAGGGCTTTGAATAACCCTGCTGCGCAGGGTATTCAAAGCCCTCAGATGTCATCTCTGTCGGAATCGAAAAATAAGCTCGCCTTCCGTCGATATAATCAATCTAAGAAAAGGGAGGTGTTCTTATGAACGTAAGGAGCTAGCGAGAGCTATGTAAAAGTCTGGGAAAAAATACGATAAAAGGTGAAATAAAGCGGGTCAATCAAGCTTAACCTCATAAAACAGCAGTTCTGATGTGGAAAACTTTGAATACCGTAGAGCTTTAGGCGAAGGCGTAGGTTAGTCAAAGTTTTCCAATAACTAACAGTCAACAGCTAATGGCAAATCAACCGCTTTGTCATGCAAACAATCCACCTCCAGTGAAGCACTAGGTGAGTCAGGACAAGCAGACCCATAGCTACACCGCTCCAATCGTGGAGTACGCTTATCCCATATAATGGCAGAGCCTGCCTATTTATGCCTAGGGAGCGCAGCAAGCCAGGAAACTTGACAACCCCCGTGATAAAGCAGGCTAGAAACGAG
>PEYS01000114.1 GCA_002763335.1 Candidatus Woesearchaeota archaeon CG08_land_8_20_14_0_20_47_9
GTTGCTGAAAACCAGCCAAGACCTTTACATCAAAGCTGTCAAATTCTGCTGATGATTTTGACATAAGAAAACCTTGAACCTGAGGCGAGCTTGAGGGGAAGGCGAGATTAGTCAAGGTTTTAGATTTATAATTTTGTGTAAACTGCTCTCCCTTCCCTAGGGCTATAAGAGAATACTCTCTTTCCTGTAGGCATTATTAAATAAATTTCTATTTTTTTAAGATTATTTCCAATTTTCTTTACTAGAATCTTATAGCGTTTACTTACTGCTTTCTCGAGTGCCTTACTTTTGAACCCCTCCCACTTTTCCACTAAATTTGTTAATTGTCTGATGGTAGTCTCTAACTCTAATTCTCGTGCGAGATCGTTGGTAGCTCCCCCTCTATAGAGGTCCATTCTTCTGTATAAATATTCAGGCTCATTAGCCGAATGTAATTTTAGATAATGAGATATTGAGTTGTCACCTTCAATTAATTTATTAATCTCTATAACATATGTAGTAGGAATAGAATTAAGATTGTTACCTAAAGTCTTATCAGCAACAGTGCTATCAATTTGTTCAACAACCTTCTCTTCCATCCCATTTACTTTAGCTTCAAGTGTTGCTGGAGTTCCCATAAATACTAGTTAGTAACACCTGCATATAATTCTTTTCAATTGTTGGATCCACTTCGACATAAGAAAACCTTGACTCCCGAGGCGAGCTGCAAGCGAAGCCGAGTGCATTCAAGGTTTTCACCGCTAACTATTTAAATATCCCACCTCTCCAATCGCCTATGCCCCGTTAGTGTAGTCCGGTCCAGCGGCAACTCAGCTATTGCTTGGGTTCCCTGCGGGAACAATCATGCGGCCCTCTCGAGGCCGCGACTCGGGTTCGAATCCCGAACGGGGCATTATGAAAACTGCAGTTATGGGCGCTGGCGCAGTTGGAGGCTACTTTGGGGCGTTGCTTATAAGGGCAGGCTTTGATGTAACGCTGATAGCAAGGGGCGCACACCTAAAGGCAATGCAAGAAAAAGGCTTAAGCATTAAGAGCTTTAAAGGCGATATTAAAGCCAAGCCAAAGACCACAGACAATCCTGCTGATGTTGGTGTAGTTGATCTAATTCTGTTCACTGTTAAGTCATACGACACAGAGCAGGCAATAAGGCAAGCAATGCCCATGATAGGAGAGAACACAACAATCATGTCCTAATATTGCTCGCTTTCTTTCCAGAAGGAACAGAAAGAACCACAAAAGAGATAGAAGATCGCTCAGGCTATTCCCATGAACGTGCATATACTACACTCAAAGTTTTGGAAGAGAAAGGAATTTTGTTGAAAAAGAATGTAGGAAAAGCACTTGTTTACTCTATCAAGAAATTTGATGACTCTGTTTATCTTTCATTTACTTATTATTCGCTAAATAAGAAGAACTCATTTGTCAAGAAATATCCTGCTGCTTGGAAGGCTGTTGAAGAATTCATAAACAAAGCAAAGCTGGAAATGGTTGTACTGTTTGGAAGTTACTCTAAAGATGAGGCAAAAGGAAGAAGTGATATTGATGTTTTATGCATCAATGGTAATTCAGAGACTGAGAAGATTGCTTTGTCTTTAAGGCACAAATATAACTTGAGAATAACTCCTGTTGTTGTTAGCAAAGAAGATTTCAAGAACATAAAATCAGAAAATCCTGAGCTATGGGAAGAACTTATAAAATTTGGAATCATTCTGAAAGGCCAGGAATTATTTTATGATTTAGTTTACAGGTGAGGCAAATGAAGAAAGACATCAATTGGTTCATTCGGGAAGGCTTGCTGGCAAAAACACCATTCATACAAAAATTAGCACCAAGATTTGTTGAAAAGGCGAAGAAACGAAAATCTGCTGCTCGGGGCTATCCCCGACTTAAAA
>PEYS01000013.1:0-1764 GCA_002763335.1 Candidatus Woesearchaeota archaeon CG08_land_8_20_14_0_20_47_9
TGAACCCCAGTTGGGAGGCACCTTGCTTGTGCGCCAGAGCACCATACACTCGCCTACGCCAGTTGGTGCAAGGCCGCGGTAATCAAGGTAGAGCTTTTCAATAAAGTGGTCTGCGCCAAAGTCATCAACAAAGCTGTTCTCAACAAGCCACTCGTGAATAAAGCGATAGGTGTTCTTTAGGTGTATAGGGTCCTCGTATATGATCTCCAAATAATGAAGGCCAGGTACAGGATAGATCACATAGGTGGAGTCAGCCAAGAATCATCACCCAGCCCTCCTTATAAGCCCGTAGACGAGCATTGCCAGCCCAGCGACAATAAAGGCTGCCATAGACCATGTCCTCTTGGCTATGCTGATCACAACAGAGATTGAAACCACAATTATGCCTATGATGATGAAGGCTAGCGGTGGAATTTGCATGATTTGGCACCTCTTTTATGCAGGTTTTAATTGGCAGAGGGGATTTATAAATGTTTTTGTCTAAATATGTCATTTGCGTCGTGATCGAAAAATAAGCACGCCCTCATCGACAATTATTTAAATACAAGAACCAAAGACTAATAACTAATAACAAAAAACCATATATTACATGCAACAGATATACCCTCATGTTAGAATACTTGGATTGGCACTTGTAGTAGATTACCAAAAGACAAATAAAGCCCTTATCCTTGCAGACCTCCACATAGGCTATGAAGAGGCACTGAACAAGCAGGGCGTGCTAGTTCCACGCTTTCAGTTTCGAGTAATGGAGGGCGTTCTCAAGAGGCTGCTTAAAAATAGGCGCTTTGACAGCGTAGTCATCAACGGCGATCTTAAGCATGAGTTTGGCAGCATTTCAGACCAGGAATGGAGGGAGACACTCAGCATTCTAGATACCCTGGCAGGTCACTCAGATCAGATAGTGCTGGTTAAGGGAAATCACGACACCCTCCTAGGCCCGATTGCAAACAAAAAAAGGGTCATGGTAAAGGACTTTCTGATGCTTGACAAGATGCTTATAGTGCACGGCCATAGGCTTCCAGGGGATATTGGCTGCAAGGCTTTTGTTCCAAAAGCAGAGGCGATTATAATAGCCCACGAGCACCCGGCAATAAAGATCAGGGCTGGCTCAAGGCAGGAGCGCTATAAGTGCTTCCTTAAGGGAAGCTGGGATGCAAAACCTCTAATAGTTATGCCTTCCTTTAACCCGCTCTATGAGGGTAGTGACATCCTAGCAGAGAGCCTGCTATCACCGTACCTATCAGCATCCACAATACCAGGCTTCGAGGTATATGTTGTGCCTGATGATAGCATGGAGGCTCTATACTTTGGCAGAGTGAAGGACTTACTGAGAGAGAATTAGTTCCCCACCTTGGCTATTGGAATCTTGCTTTCTTATAGTATAACCCCACCCAATCTTTGCAGCTGGCTTCAGCCCTGGCCACCCCCGCCCCGCGAAGCCTGAAAGGCATAATCAGGCGATTCTTCGCAAACCTTTGGTTTGCTCGTTCCTATCGGAAGCATACAACAGGGCTAAGAGACTCCGCACCCCCTACCTAAGGGGGATGCTTCACCCAAAAGATTAAAATCTACCTCTTAATTCCACCCCACCATGAGCATCAATCACGATAAGAAGCATGACCTTGAAAAGCAGGGCTATCGCATTGTAGGCAGCCACAGCGCTGTTAAGACATGCCTCTGGACAAAGAAGTCCATTGTATGCCCAACAGAGTGCTACAAGGGGAGCTTCTACGGCATAAGGAGTTGGCGTTGCGTGCAGAT
>PEYS01000013.1:1797-2144 GCA_002763335.1 Candidatus Woesearchaeota archaeon CG08_land_8_20_14_0_20_47_9
CGTCTGGTGCTGGAGGGACATAGCATTTACAAGGCCTGAATGGGTTGGCAGGGTTGACGAGCCAAAGCAAATTGTTGACGGATGCATAAGGGAGCATATTAAACTGCTGATGGGCTACTGGGGGAACAGCAAGGCAGACAGGACAAGACTTTATGAAGCAAAGAGGCCGCTTCACTTTGCTATCAGCCTGATCTCAGAGCCCTGCTTCTACCCAAGGCTTCCAGAGCTTATAAATGAAATCCATAACAGGGGGATGACTACATTCCTCGTTACAAACGCCACCCTCCCTGAGATGCTTGAAAGGCTTATTAAAAACCCCCCAACACAGCTTTATATAACCCTGCCAG
>PEYS01000080.1 GCA_002763335.1 Candidatus Woesearchaeota archaeon CG08_land_8_20_14_0_20_47_9
CGAAGCGAGGGGCGTAAAGCCCCGACTTTTAAGTCGGGGATAGCCCCGAGCAGCAGATTTTCGTTACATTCCAGTAAAGTTATGGACTGGAATTTTAAAATACGCTGCGCTGAAGCTCTTACAGAAGAAGTAGGTAGGCAGGATTTATCTGGGGATCCCCTGCCAAAAGGTTTAGTTGAGATGTTGAAGCGAGGGGCGTAAAAGCCCCTGCCTTTAGGCAGGGGATAGCCCTGAGCAGCAGATTTTCGTTACCTCGGCTTTAGCCGATTAGAAAACCATGTTTGAGGCTTAAAAAATACCCCTACTTTAGTCGGGGTATTTTTTATTGATGCTTTTTTCCATGCCTTTTTCCTTCCTTATGCTTGTCAACCCCGACGCAAATGATTATTAGAGGGCTTTGAATACCAAGGCGAGCTGCGCGAAGCCGAGTGTAGTCAAAGCCCTCTCCGGAAATCTTCCGCTTTTTTCCCCGCAAGCTATATAAAAAATAAGCTAATAGCTTATTCCTATGCCAATCACCAGAAGGACATTTACAGATTACCTCTTCTGCCCCATGATGGTTTACCTAAGGGCGAAGAGGCTTGTCAAGCCCAATGCCAATAGGAGTAATGCCCTGCTTATCCATTCGCTAAGGCAGAGGGTGTTTATGGAACTTCTTGACCATGAGCATAGGCTTGTATGCAGCCTGCCAAGTAATGCCCCTAGGAAGCTGATAACTGGAGGCTATGTCAGCGAGTTCAGCGAGCTATTAGCTAGGCTTTTAAGCCAGAATAATGCTGTGCTTGAGAATGCAGGGGTGAGCAACGGTGATGTTTACAACAGCCTTTTCTCAGAGTTTGTCCCTGAGATTGATAAGAGGGTCAGCCAGATACACAGCTTTATGGCTAAGAGCAAGGCATCTGGCGAGGAACTCTGGAGAAGCCTAACCCCAAAGGTTTACCACTACTTCAATGCCAGCCTCTCTGATCTAGGCATGGAGCTTACAGTTGACAAGGCAGAGGTCTATGATGATTCTGTGAGGACAACAGTGGTTAAGAAACCATCTGCCCCTAATAAGGGAGTGTGGCCGTCTGACCTCCTTGAGCTCGGGGCATGCTCGCTTGCAGCTGAAGCAAGGTTTCAAAGACCGGCTAAGAAGGGCTTTGTATGCTACGGAACAGTGCTGCGCGAGGTTAGCATCAATCAGTTCATAAGGGAGAAGACTGTAAAGACCTGCCGTGAGATATCAGCGCTGATTGCAGGCGATATTAAACCAAGGAGGGCTCAGAACAGGAACAAGTGCCTCAACTGCAGGCTTGTTGAAGCGTGCAGAGGCGTGCCGGTGTGAACAGTATCTCTGAAAGTGGAATCTACTTCTTTAGCTTTCTGAAACGATTTTCATAAAGAAACTTTGATTTCTCTTTTCATGATATACTGCTGTACCTAATGCATTGTCAAAAGCTCGCCCGCACAAAGCAAGCGGGGGGCATGCTCGCTCCTCGCAAGACAGGCGAGCTTCTTGCAGCAAGGCGAGCTTTTGACTCTTACCGAAGGTAAGTCCAGAAGACCGGAGGTCTTCTCGTACCTGCCGTAAGGCAAGCCCAAACGCTTGGATTTCTCGTGGCCGAATGGAACCGGCGTGTTTACAGTGAACACATTAGTGGAATGACTGCATTCAAGGATGTTACAACTAATCATAGATCAAATAAGAAGTTATGGGCACAAAAAAGAAAAATAATCTTTCATTTGTGCACATACATAATTCTAAAGGGCTTATTTATCAAGCTCGAGAGCTTGCGAGGGATAGAAGATGTGCGAGACGAAGGTGAGAGTGTAAGGTGGTCGAGTAGCGCAGGGGAAGCATTTATAATCCTGAAATTATTTGCATATCGCTATGCTAGAAGAAATCATTAGGAGGTTCAAGTTGGGAAGAAGAATTATTTGTGAGCAAGTGCATGATTACCTGCATCCTGATAACCCATTGTATTCTGAGAAAATTCATGAAACTAGGGTAGACGGAATTAATCCGGAAACTGATTTCTGGGAAGGTGTGGGCTATCTTGCTGGGCTAACAGAAAACATTGTAAAGCACCCTATAACAATGTAACGAAAATCTGCTGCTCGGGGCTATCCCCGACTTAAAAG
>PEYS01000008.1:0-637 GCA_002763335.1 Candidatus Woesearchaeota archaeon CG08_land_8_20_14_0_20_47_9
GGGTTTGTAGCCAATATATTTAGAAAGAGCGGCATCACCTCAGTTGAGGTGTTTTACCTAGGCGTAGAGCTCCTAAAATATTCGCGCATGAGGAATGAAAACAACCTGCTCTATGTGGGCTCATTTAAAAAGCAGAAGGGGGTGATCTACCTACTGGAAGCCATTCCCCTGATTGCAAGTAAAATACCAGACATACACCTCTTTGTTGCAGGTGACGGCGTTGAGAGGGAATGTTTAGAGGCTGCTGTCACAAGGCTTAAAATAGGAAAATACGTTACCTTTCTTGGATGGGTGCCAAACAAGTGCTTACAGGAGTATTATGATAAATCAAATATTCTTGTAGTCCCTTCCATAGGCCCGGAGTCCTTTGGGCTTATTGGCTTGGAGGCAATGAGCGTAGGCAGACCAGTTGTGGCTAGCAATGTTGGGGGAATCCCTGAATGGCTGGATAATGGGATAACAGGGTATCTTGTTGAGCCTGGAAAACCAGAGCAGATTGCAGAGAAGGTTATTAAGTTGATCTCAGACAGGGAATCCTTGAAAAGAATGGGCCTGAATGCAAGGAGGAAGGCAGAGACCTTTGACATTAACAGGCATGTTATAGAGCTTGAGAAGATATACAGAAGGGTTGTTGCCT
>PEYS01000008.1:777-3950 GCA_002763335.1 Candidatus Woesearchaeota archaeon CG08_land_8_20_14_0_20_47_9
AATGGCGCAGCAGTATTGTTTTAAGCCATAATGGAAGAAACTGGAAGCATGGGAAGAGAAAGTGCGGTTCAAAGGGGAAGTAAAAATTGGGTGTCTGAAGAAAATACCTCTTACCTACCCTTAGCAATTCCCTAACCATCTGCTTTTGAGCATCATAATCTCCTACATGCTCAATTACTGAATGAGAAAAAACAATGTCAAACTCACCATCCCTAAATTCAGGCATGTTTCTAGCGTCGCCAACAACAGCTCTGAGATTTGAGTGGTGAGTTTCGATTCTGTGGAGGTTCAGGAGCGTTATGTTATATCTGCTATCGCCTGCAAAGCCAAACCTCTCCCAGAATACCTCAGTGCCACCAACATCAAGGATCCTTAGGGGTTTAGGAAGCGGGGAAGTCAATTCCTTAAAGAGGGCTATTGTTTTTAATCTTATTTTTATTGCAAGAGAATCGTCTCTTTCAAAGTCTGCCAGTCTTCTGAGTAGGTTCCTGATCATCTCACTGTCTGACAGGCTTTATACGAAAGTATTTAAATCTTTCTGTGAGTAGCTACCCTAAAGTGACTACATGTTGGTCTGATGGAAAATCACCACTTATCAATAACTACAGTGCACAAGATTTATATAGTTATAGCCTCTCTGAGTTGCCTGATGGGAGAGAACATTCCGAAGAGAGTCTGGAAGATTATGAGATGTCCCCTCTGCGGAGGCTTATTGTCAAGAACAGCTGACATCGCCAAGTGCACCGGATGCAGTGATGAGTACAACTTCTCAGATAAGGGCCAGCTTGATCTTAGGCTTAGGAGAAAAAAGCAGTATCAGCTCCAGTTTGAGTTGGGTGCTGAGCTTCTCCCCAATGGCTTTGACTTCAAGACCCTGCAGAAAAATCCAACCCCTGAAGTAGATTTCACTGGTTTAAAGACCCCATGGCATCTAACTGAGGAGCTGATGAGCTATTTTCCGAAAGCAAGGAGTAATGAAAGCATTATGCTGGACATAGGATGCGGGAGCACAGTACATCGCGAAATCTGCGAGCATGCCGGCTTTAGCTATGTAGGATTTGATTACAACTCAAGTGAGACGCCAATACTTGGAGACGCTCACGCCCTTCCTTTCAAGGATAATAGCTTTGAATTCATACTCTCAATTGCAGTGCTCGAGCATATCCAAAACCCCTTTATAATGATGAAGGAGGCATACAGGGTTCTTAAGCCTGATGGACGGTTTATTGGCAGTGTTGCCTTTCTTGAGCCATTCCACGGCAACAGCTTTTACCATCATTCACATCTGGGAATATTTAACTCACTAAAATTTGCTGGTTTTGAAATACAGCGAATCTCTCCAAGTCCCGGGTGGAATGCTCTTATAGCAGAGGCAAGCATGTGCCTTTTCCCAGGATTACCTCACAGACTATCTGAATTTCTCATCCAACCCCTCAATCTCTTTCATCGCTTCTGGTGGAGGCTTGCTTACGCTATTACGCACGCCTACAATGTGAGTGAGAGCTACAGATTGCTATCCAACAGCGGAGCATTTTACTTTATCGCAACCAAGAAAGAGAAGAACACACCCCTTAAAAATACCTCTTGATGGTATGATAGCTTGATGCAACAAAGGGGATTGAAGCGAGAAACATTTTAGTATTCTCTACCAAAAGTTGTCTCCTTAATTTCTTTATATCATCCCTTCTCCCGACATACAAGATAAAGCTTACATCATCCCGTAAGAAGATAGATTCACCCAATCTAGATAATTCTTGCCTACTCCACTGCGCTTTATGTTCTTCATAAGGATTGTTAAAAACGTCTTTCTGGATACCGATATACCGAGGGGTAGAGATTAATACACTGCCATGTTTCTCTAATAACTTGTTTATTAATATCCTGCCCTTATGTTTACTGAGATGCTCCAGGACATCTATAATCAAAACAAGGTCGTAATTGAACTTTAATTTATCAATTAAATCCAGTACATCTCCTATATAGATATGATCGTAGATAAACCTGTGTAATGGCGTTATATAGTTTTTGAATGCCTCAATCCCATCTATTCTTCGTAGGAATTTATCGTATTCCTCTCTTCCATCCCCTAGTTCCAAGTATTCCCTGCACAGCACCCCGTATTTTCCAAAACCTACACCAACATCTAAGATTGAGGAGGGATTTAGCTTAACAACTAGATTCATAATCTTTGAAATCTGATAATGGCTACTTGAAGGCATAGCCGAGGAGACAATAAACCACTATTTAAATCTTTTCTTCTTAGCCACTATAGAGTGGTGAAAACGTCTGGGGAGGTCAACAATCAACCGCATACACCCTCCCCTGACTGAGCACAACCCTCACCCTGCTCCCTTGCCTAAGCCCTAACCCAGATGCATATTCCTTGTTGTAGACAGGCCTCGTCTCAAATGTCTCCGGGTGCATTGCCTCAAGCCATGGGTGCAGCTTTGTAACCACGCTCTTCCTAACCTCGAGGCGCTCAGCATCCTTCTTGTAGTCAATCACAGCCCTCCTTCCGGTATCAAGGTCAGTCCCCTTTGCCTGCCTGCCAAGCGAGCTTACAAGGACAATGTGGCCCTCATAGAGTATCACGTCGCCCTGCCTGAAGCAAGGGGGCTTAAACAGGACAGATACGCGGTAAACCCTCTTGTTATCCTTACTTAGGCCATAGAGGCGCTTGCTTATCTCCAGACTGCCCCCGAAGCATCCAAAGAGCCTCCTGCCAAGGCTGACTGCAAAGGCCCTTGAGCTTATAAACAGGTCCACTCCTGTTTTGAGAGTGACAACCCTGGAAACCAGGGTTTTTCTTGAGGCTCTGTTTATAGCAGACACCACGAAGTCCGTAACCTTCTCGCTAGGGTTGCGGAGCTGCAGAATAGCCTCGTAGTACTGCTGATTCATGCTCAGGCCCCGTAATCCTGGTTTTTTAGCCATGCTAAGCTTGTAAGGCACAGGCTTTATGAATCTTTCTCTGAGGGCTTTGACTGCCCAGCGCAACTGGGCAGTCAAAGCCCTCAGATGCCATCCAGCAATCCTAATGCGGAAAACCTTGAATACCGACCGAGTTATGAAGCCGAGTGTATTCAAGGTTTTCCAACCGATAGTTTTTTATTTGTTTTGCTTTAAGCCAAGAGCCTATGTTATCTAAACACAAGGGTAAGGATCTGCCTAGA
>PEYS01000008.1:3994-9914 GCA_002763335.1 Candidatus Woesearchaeota archaeon CG08_land_8_20_14_0_20_47_9
GGTTGTGAATGTTATCATTGCATTTCTGCTCATAAAGTTTATAGTCTACCCGGGCCTGGGCTTAGTGCTTGGGACAACCCACCCAGTGGTTGCTGTGGTCTCAAACAGCATGCACCACGATGCTGGCTTTGAGACGTGGTGGGTTTCACAGGCTGGCTTCTATGAGGAGCAGGGCATTACAAGGGAGGATTTCTACCACTTCAAGATGAGAAACGGCTTTAACAAGGGGGATATTATAGTCCTGCGGGGTTGCTCACCAAAAAATTTAAAAGTCGGGGATATCATAGTATTTAGGAGTAAGCGTCCAGACCCAATCATCCATCGCATAATTAAAACCTGGGATGAGGGCAGTGAGCAGTACTTTGTTACCAAGGGGGATAACAACCAGGTCTCAATTCAGGACAGCTCGCTTGACGAGACTCGAATAGGCAGGGACCAGATCATTGGGCGTGCAGCCCTGAGGGTTCCATTCCTGGGCTACATTAAGATTTGGTTTGTGGGGTTTGTAAGGCTCATCTTTCCGGGCTTTTTAATAGGGTGATCAAATGCTTTTTTGTCCTAAGTGCGGTGCAATACTCGTGCCAAAGAAGGTGGATAACAAGAATGTCACTGCATGCGCACGCTGCGGATTTGTTAATAAGGACACATCAGATGCCAAGATAACTGAGGCGGTCAGGAGAAAGAGTAAACGCCTAGAGGTCGTTGATAAGACAGATAATGAAATGCTCCCGATCACAGATGCTGAGTGCCAGAAATGCAAGAACAGCACAGCCTATTACTGGTCTGTACAGACCAGGGCAGGTGACGAGGCAGAGACAAAATTCCTGAAGTGCACAAGGTGCAAGCACATATGGCGTGAGTACGACTAGGCAGATCATAATGACAAGGCTATCCGCAAAGCAGGTGGAGGAGGTAATCGCCCAGACCGCAGGGGATGATGTTATCCCTCTTGTAAAGACCCTCAGGGCAAGGAGGAACGTATCTGAGTTCAAGCTAGCTGATTCTATGCACTGCGAGGTCAATCGCGTGAGGAATATGCTCTACCGCCTCTACCGCTCTGATTTAGTCTCATGTATAAGAAAGAAGAGCAAGAGCAAGGGGTGGTATGTCTACTACTGGACATTTAAAAACGACCGCTTAAGGCACCTCTTCAAAGAGGTCAAGCAGAGGAGACTTGACAGCCTAAGAGAGATGGTTAAGCGGGAAAAGGACACAAACTTCTTCATATGCCCTAATAAGTGCATGCGTATTGATTTTGAACAGGCTGTGAACTTCGAGTTCAAATGCCCTGAGTGCGGAGAGCTGATGACACAACTTGATAACAGCGAGTGCGTTAGGAAGCTAGAGAACGAGATAAAGTACCTGGAAAGCCCTGTAAAAACCAGAAGAAAGGGCAGTTTGTAAGGTAAAAAGAGGAGAGGGGGCTATTTCTTACCTCTGCCCTTGGCTGCGCGCCCGCCCTTCCTTATCTCCTGCTCAATATGCTCCTGCTCCTTCTCTACCCTTACCTCTTCTTCTGCAACAACCTGGGCTATCTTAAGCAGGTTTAATTCCATGCGCGCAATCTTCCTGTCCATCATGACAAGGACGCGCAGGCTGTACACTATCGCCATCAGTGTACCTACTATAATGGATAGAATAATAAACTGCATCTGCTGAATATCAGCCGGCATTGTTTTCACCTCTTTTAAATGGGTTTATTAAACCTAAGCACACTCCACTATAAAAACCTTCCTATTAAAAAGCAGAGTAGTATAAATATCTTACGGGGAATTATTGACTATCTTATAGTGGTGATTGGAATTGGGCAAGATTTAATACCGCATCCAATTCACAAGCTTATATGTATGAGATAAAGAGGATTCCTGAGGACTTTGTTGTTAAGGAACTTGCCCTTATAAGACCCTCACGCGATAGCTCAGGCAGATACGCCTATTTCATCATGAAGAAGCGCATGCTCACAACACCCGACGCAGCCTTTGCAGTTGCCCAGAGGCTGGGCTTGCCTGAAAAGAGTGTAGGCTACGCAGGAAACAAGGACAAGCACGCAGTGACAGAGCAGGTGATATCTGTTAACAGGATATCCTATAAAAAGGCAGTCTGCAGCGGGATCAAGACAGATAAGCTTGAAACCAGGTTTATCGGCATGGGTGATGAACCAGTCAGCCTGGGCATGCTCAAAGGCAACAGCTTCGAGATCATAGCGAGAAACCTCGATGAATGGCTTATTAAAAAGGCAGATCAAAATATTCGTCAGCTTGAAAAAAACAAGTGGCAGCTCCCCAACTACTTTGATGATCAGCGCTTCGGGAGGTGTAATGCAGCCATAGGCGAGGCAATTATAAGGCAGGACTTTAGAAGGGCTATAACCCTTATGGACTCCTCATATAAGCCCCTGCTCAGCCACATATCAGAGCATAGTAATGATGCCATCGGGGCCATGAGGCGCATCCCAAGGCGCGTTTTAAGGATATATGTGAATGCCTACCAGAGCCTTCTCTTTAACGCCATCCTAGGAGGCTATATTGAGGAGAAGGCTGTTAAGGATGCTATTGCAAGGGTCAGCTACTCTGAGGGGTTCCTCCTCTTCCCGCGGCAGAGGATAAGAAATGCCCTGCTTCCCCTGCCCGGGTTCGCAACAGAAACCAAGGGCGTTGTAAGGCAGATTACAGAGGCAGTGCTCTCAGAGAGCCATATAACCCCAAGGGAATTTATTCTGCGCAGCATCCCAGAGCTGAGCCTCCAAGGCACTGAGAGGCAGGCCTTCTTCAGGGCCTCATGTTTCAGGGCCTCGTTTACTGAAGATATGCTTAACCCTGGAAAGAAGGCATTGCCTCTCTGTTTTCTCCTGCCCAAGGGGAGCTACGCAACCATACTCATAAAGAGGCTATTCTGTTAAGCCTTAGGCTTATCGCGGTAGAAGACAGCAACACCCCCGTTCAGCTTCACAATCTCAGAGGATGTCCTCCCTGCAAGCTGGGAGAGTACTTCACGCTTGTTCCTGTCAGCAGAGAATGATTTTAAGAGCTTGACCTTGACAAGCTGCCTGGCCTTAAGCTGCTGGTCTATCTCGCTGATAATGCCCTGGGTAATACCCGACTTCCCTATCCGCACTGTGGGGTGGAGCTTGACTGCCATTGACACAAGGCCTGAGCTAAGGATCATGCACTGGGGTTAGCAGGGCAGTTTTAATAAACTTTTTATAATTCAAAGACTTAACAATGTCAAAATTCGAGACTGAAGGCTCGAATCTGATAGCTCTTGGGGGTGATACATATGGGGGAACGACCTGATATAAGCAATGTGGGAATGGTTGTAAGCTGCTCTCCTACGCATAGGGATATGGCTGTTTCTGAGGTAGAGGGTGTTGCCAAGGAGGCTGGTTTCTCTGTAGGGGCAATCGCATCAGGCATTGAGGGCCTGCTCTTCTTTGCAGTAGACTCTCCTAAGGAGGCGATAAAGAAGCTCAACAGGCTCTGCAGGGAGAAGCCAGGGCTCTTTGAACTCACATTCCACTACAGGCCAGTTGATGTATGGTGCACAAGCAGCATTGAAGAGATGCAGGCAAAGATCAGAGAGCTTGTGCCAAAGATTGGGGAAGAGGAGAGCTGGAGGATGATGCTCTCAAAGAGACAGTATGACAAGTACGGCGAGAGAGAGCTCATTATGAAGCTCACCGAGGTTGTTGACCGCAAGAAGGTTGACCTGAAGAATGCGGAGAAGGTAATTGTCGTGGGGATAATTGGTGAGCATGCAGGAATTGCCCTGGCTGCGAGAGATGAGATTCTTGATGTGCAGCAGGTGAAGAAGGGCTTGTGAGAGGACAGAAGACAGGGATGAGAAGTGGTTATTGGTTGTTAGTTATTAGTCGTTGGTAACTGGTTTGATTCAGAGGCTGTCAAGCGGATTAGGGAACCTCGATAGTTCGCCTGCTATATCCATTCAGAACACAAATATCCTCCAGTTCCTTTATATATCCATTCTCATTATCTTGAATGCAGTCATTCCACCCGCTTGTTCAGTAAACACGCTGAGATGGTTGAGCAGTTAAAGGCAGAGGTATTCCAACTCACCTGCCGGCATTACCGTAAACATTTTATAGATATAAACTCTAGAGTCAGCACAATCATGAAAAAAGAGGCATTATTGGTATGTGCATTGCTTATTCTCCTTGGTTTAACTGCCTCAGTCTCTGCTGATGCAATTGAGGAAGAGATCGATTCAATAGTGTATTACGCTGAGCAATACGAGCTGGGAAAGATCAATTATCTGCAGCTTGTAGTATATGAAAACACGATCAGGGAGGAGATCAACAGCCAGCTAGGGCAAGAATACGTGGTTGAGGGAGACTGGGTTCACAGGGGTCTAACTCAAGAGGATGTAAAAAGGTTATTTGGCCAGCCCACAGAGATGACCAACTGGGTGTGGGTGATCAATGAAGAGCATGATGAGCGTATCGATGAGAAGCTCCCCAGATGGGAGAAGAGGCTCTTTGATGGCAGAAAGATTATAATAACATTTAATGCTTGGCCGCAGATAATAAAAAGGGAAGATGAGATAATAAAGTTCTACGAAGTTGACTTCCGAATAAGGTTCAAGACACACTACGAATTTAATATAGATGACATGCTCAAAGAGATTGAATACCTAGGAGATCAATATGTAGAGAATAAGCAGAATGGAGAAGAATTAGTAAAGAAAGCAGTTGAATACGGAAGATTCCTACAAGCCTATCTCGAGCAGAACAACGATGACTGTAAGAGTGTTATGAATGACTTCTTTGATGCTGGGGATAAGAGAGCGCAGCAGAAGAAGGCAAGGTTTAGAGTACATGCCTATGAAGGTGAAAACCTGCTTCTCAGGATTAATGTAGAGGCGTGTGAGAGCTGCGAATGGCCTCATGTAAATATGTGGTTTGATATTGATGTATTCGGCAGAGGGTTTAAGCAAAAGGATCAAAAACAAGCCTTAGAGAAGGACATTCACAAATCATTTGAAGAGCTAAGTACAGAAGAGCTTAATGCTGAACTTGAAAAAGCAATCAAAGAATTAGTATTGTTAATTAGAGAGGGTGATAAGGCAGGGAGGTTTATAAACCCTGAGAAGATCGCTTATTATAGGACAGCTTTAGAGAGAATAAACCGCTTTCTCGATGAAAGATACTATGAGGACAAATGGCTTAGAGAAGAAAACTATGCGAAGAGGTTAGCATTTCTCACTGACTTGTTAGGCAGATATGGAGATGTTGAGAAGGAAGCGATCACAGAAATCAGGTACGAGAACAGGTTGGTTGAGAAATTTGAAGAGGTTACGCATAAGTATTGTAGGCATATTGGAGCGTTCTCATGCGACCTTGATGAGGGGTGTAAGGAAGGCGAATGCATTGCTGCAAAGGGTGGCCTTGAAGACTGTCACAACAATATTGATGATGACGGCGATGGAATTACTGATTGCCCAGATCCTGATTGCGCAGTAGAGTGCGGCTGGATATGTAAGGATGTATGCCAGGAGGAATGCTGGCCGTGCAATGAGAGGGAATGCACGTCAGTATGCAAGGAGTGCTGGGAGTGCAAAGGAGATTGTGAAGATGTCTGCAGAGATACGTGCTGGAAATGCCAGAAAGAGAAGTGCGAATCACAACCAGTTTGTGAGAATTGTCAGAGATGCCAGCGGAACGCCTGGGACGAATATGAAGAGGA
The DNA here is from genome assembly GCA_002763335.1 of Candidatus Woesearchaeota archaeon CG08_land_8_20_14_0_20_47_9. Taxonomy (GTDB): domain Archaea; phylum Nanobdellota; class Nanobdellia; order Woesearchaeales; family CG1-02-47-18; genus CG1-02-47-18. Next base: position 9,694 of record PEYS01000008.1, read on the forward strand.
AAAATGTAAGCGGATTTGTAATGCCTGCGAGGATTGTGCAGATTGTGAAAACTGCCAGAATGGTCTGAAATACAGGGAGTGCAGAGACGTATGTGAAGATACATGCTGGGAATGCAAGAGGGAGAAATGCCATGACCTGAATGTATGTAAAATGTGCTGGGATTGCCAGGAAAGAGGTGGTGATTGTAAAAGCACTTGCGATGGTTGTTGGGAGTGTGAGA
>PEYS01000099.1 GCA_002763335.1 Candidatus Woesearchaeota archaeon CG08_land_8_20_14_0_20_47_9
CATATTTCTATTATTCTTTTCGCATATTTTATATACTGGGTCTCTTCTTTTTCCTCTTTTGTCATTTTGGGTCTCCACTACCCCCAATCAGTAAACTTGGGTAGTGGAACCCACTTTTATTTAGATTTTACGAGAAAGGGTTTCTACAGGGCAAGATTTACCCAAGATTTAAATAGATGCCAGGACTTCCCTGAGGCATGGACAAGCAGACAGAGCAGACAATAAGGCACCTCGCACTGCAGAATGCTGTGAGGTTCTCTGGAAGGGCGCAGAGAGGGGCTGTAATAGGCAAGGTTCTGTCAGAGATACCGAGGCTTAGAGAGGAGATCAAATCAGTTACAAGGCATGTTGCCAGCATTGTGGCTGAGGTAAACAGCCTCCCTCTTGAAAAGCAGATTGCAGAGCTAAGGAAGAATGCCCCGGAGCTGCTCGAGAAGAGAGAGCACGAGAAAGAGGAGCTGCCAGAGCTGGAGAATGCAGTGCATGGCAAGGTGGTAACGAGGATTGCACCCTATCCCTCTGGGCCGCTCCACATAGGAAACGTAAGGCCATTCACCATAAACGACGAATATGTTAAGCGATACAAGGGAAGGCTGCTTCTTGTAATAGACGACACCATAGGCTCAGAGGAGAAGACAATAGCAGAGGATGCCTACGACCTCATACCAGCAGGGCTTAAGTGGCTGGGCATAGATTTTCATGAGATAATCTACAAGTCAGACAGGCTCGAGACATACTACGGATATGCTAGGGAAATCATCAGCAAGGGGCAGGCTTACGTATGCACATGCAGCGCAGAAAAACTGCGCGAGAACAGGGGCAATGGCATTGAGTGCGCATGCCGTAAACAATCAGAAGAGAAAAACATCTTTCTTTGGGAGGGCATGCTATCAGGAAAATTTAGGGCTGGTGAGGCTGTTGTGCGTATAAAGACTGACATGCATCACCCAAACCCAGCATTTAGGGATAGGGTCGTCCTGAGAATAAGCGAGAGGCCCCACCCCAGGGTTGGGAACAAATACAAGGTCTGGCCGCTACTGGAGTTCTCATGGGCGATAGATGACCACCTGCTCGGCATAACCCATGTGATAAGGGGCAAGGACCTGATGATGGAAACAGATATGGAGAGGTTTATATGGAACCTCCTTGCTTGGGAGCACCCGGTTGTGATACACACAGGGATGGTGCGTCTTGAAGGGATCAGGATAAGCAAATCAAAATCAAGGCAGGAGGTTGAATCAGGCAAATACTTCGGCTGGGACGACCCAAGGACTTGGAGTCTGCAATCCCTAGAAAAACGGGGCATACTGCCTGAGGCTGTAAGGGCATTCAGCCTGCAGGGCAGGATGTCAAAGAACGACGTAACACTTCCAATTAACAACCTCTACGCAGAGAACCGCAAGCTGCTTGACAAGCAGGCAAGCAGGTACTTCTTTATATGGGACCCTGTAAAGATCAGGATTGAGAACACACCTGCTAAAGAGGTGAGGCTGAGGAAGCATCCGGATGATGCAGAGCGGGGCGAGAGGGTGCTGCACGTAAACTGCGAGTTCTACATAACCAGGCAGGATTTTGAGAGCATTGAGGAGGGAAGGCTCTACCGCCTAATGGAGTGCCTAAACTTCACAAGGCAGGGTAAAGAACTGGTGTTCCACTCAGAGGACCACGAAACATTCAGAAAGAAGGGTGGGGGGATAATGCACTGGCTCCCAGCAGAAGAGGCTGTAAAGGTAAAGATGCTCCTGCCTGATGGGACATGGCACCTCGGGCTTGCAGAGAAGGGCATTGACTGCGTGAAGCTTGGCGAAACAGTGCAGTTCGAGCGCTTCGGGTTTGCAAGGCTGAACAACAAGGCTGCGAACAGAGAAGCAGAGTTCTGGCTCGGGCATGGGTAGAAAACCTTGAATGCACTCGGCTTCAGAACTCGCCCTCGACATTCAAGGTTTTCTGGTTTTTCCCATAAGAACACCCCCTTTTCTAGAGGGTTATAGTGACGAATGCGTGCTTGTGTTTTTCGCTCCCGACACACAAACGAATGAGGGCTTTAAATGCCGATTGAGCTAGGAAGCCGAGTGTAACGAAAATCTGCTGCTCGGGGCTATCCCCGACTTAAAAGTCGGGGCTTTACGCCCCTCGCTTCGAAACG
>PEYS01000023.1 GCA_002763335.1 Candidatus Woesearchaeota archaeon CG08_land_8_20_14_0_20_47_9
ATAGAGGATGCTGGCAAATGGATACCTTCATATAGGAACTTTGTTTTAATATTCCCATATCAAAAAAGCCATGATAAATACCAAATCATAGAGGAAAGCGAGCTTAAAAATAAATTTTCACTCTGTTGGCAATACTTCAATGACCATAAAAATATATTAAAGGATAGAAAAAGTTTAAATAACTCAAATTGGTATGCTTATTCTGCCCCTAGAAGTTTGGAAAATTATGGTATAGTTAAGTTGCTTATTCAAGGATTTTCAATATACAGTAACGTTTCAATAGATGAATCGGGTGATGTATTTTTTGGGCCAGACATATATGGCCTTCCAATTAAAGAAGAATATCAAAATCTAACAAAATACCTTCTGGCTCTTCTAAATTCGAATATTACCAATTTCTTTATTAGACAAGTTGGTGTTATACATGGAAGCGGATATTATAAATATGAAGACAGATTTATCAAAAATCTCCCAATCAAACTCCCAGACACATCTGAAGAAAAGAAAATCGCTGACCTGATTATAAAGAAAGTGGATGAAATTCTTGAACTGCATAAATCAGGAATTGTTGATATAGATGCTGTTCTTGAAGGAGAAGAAGCAGAAAAGCTCTACAATTTGCCAAAAGTTACATTCAACATAAGCGACAGTGCTAAATTTGACAAAGTTAAAGCAGACGACAGTAAGATTTTTATCAACTCTCAGGATTTCATAGAAATTAAAAATACAAAAATCAAGGATTTTGTTGAAATTTATCTTAATTCTAACAGCGAGAAGCTATCTAAAGCCAAAGATGTCAAAAACATGATTCTCAACATTTCTGTTCCAAAATCAGATGAAGTCTTGAGAGAAATCATCAAAAAAGGCGGGGCTGACCAATCACAAATTAAAGAGAAAATCAAAAAGCTGGAGAGTGAAATTAACGAGCTGGTTTATCAGATATATGGGGTTACAAAAGCTGAGGCGGATATTATCGGGGCTGATAGGTAGAAGCCGACGCCATCAAAAGCTCGCCACCCGAGCAAGGCAATCGAGCATGCCCCCAGTCTGTGACTGGGGGTGGTGGCGAGCTTTTGACATGACCTAAAACTCGTTCTTCCTGTAGAACAGCCTCTTGGTGATCTCAATCGCTACAAGATAAGTAACAACTATCGCTGCAAGCATTGCAACTATCCCTGCTGGCAGGGGCTCAAAGCCGAAGAATGCCCCCAGTCTTGTGTAGGGGATGATCCATCCCAAGGCTACGCAGAGGGCGGTGCTTATAAGGAGGAACTTGCTTGCCGTGCTCTCTATGAACGGCAGTTTCTTTGTTCTGATTACGTGTATGACCAGCGTCTGCGTTGCAAGGGACTCGATAAACCACCCTGTTTGGAATGCTGATGCAGAAACCCTTAATACGCTGAAGAGAAGGAAGAATGTAAGGAAGTCAAACATAGAGCTTATCGGCCCAAAGACGTACATAAACCTCTTTATGAACCTGAGATTCCAGCGCTTTGGCTGCTTTGTCCACTCATAGTCAACGCTGTCAGTTGGAATGGTGACCTGGGAGAAGTCATATATGAAGTTGTTGAGCAGTATCTGTACCGGGAGCATTGGCAGGAAGGGTAGGAAGAGGATAGCGCCTGCTGCGCTGAACATGTTGCCGAAATTCGAGCTCAGCCCTATCATTATGTACTTCATCGTGTTGCCAAATGCCTTTCTCCCCTCCAGTATGCCCTCGTTTAACACCCTGAGGCTCTTGTGGGTCAGAACAATGTCTGCATACTCCTTAGCCACGTCCACAGCATTGTTCACAGAGATGCCGACGTCAGACGCCTTTAATGACGGTGCATCGTTAATCCCGTCACCCATATAGCCAACAACATGGCCGTTAGACTTGAGGGCGTGTATCACCCTGTTCTTCTCATCAGGGGAGAACCTTGCGAAGATGGTTGTCCTCTCAACCCTCTCCCTTAAGGCGTCATCTGTGAGGGCGTCTATCTCCTCTCCCAGAAGAATCCCTTTTACACTCAGCCCTATCTCCCTGCATACCTTCTCAGTCACAAGCTCATTATCCCCTGTGATGATCTTTATCTCAACGCCAATTTCGCTGAGCTGAGGCAGCACATTTCTAATGCCCCTCTTGGCAGGATCAAAGAAGGCCACGAAGCCCTGGAGCTCCAACCCGGATTCATCCTCTCTTGAGTAGGTCTTCTTTTTCCTGCTCAGCCTCTTCGTAGCTATCGCAAGCACCCTATAGCCTTGGGCGCTCAGGTCATGATACTGCTCAGTGGCGTTTTTGTGCGCCTTCATGTTGAATGGCAGCAGCCTGCTATTGCACCTGTAGGCTGTGCAGCACTTAAAGACCTCCTCAGGCGCCCCCTTTGTTATCATAAGATGCCATTTCCTGTCTGCAACAACAATGCTCATCCTCTTTCTGAAAAAGTCAAATGGGATCTCATCCACCTTCCTGTAGCTGTCAATGGGTGTCCTCCTGAAGTTCAGCACAGCCTCATCAAGCGGGTTCTTTATTCCAGTCTGGTGGAAGCTGTTGAGATAGGCGCACTGCAGAACCCTCTCAGAATCCCTTCCTGAGACATCCGTATACCTTACAAGCTCGATCCTGTCTTCAGTTATGGTTCCCGTCTTGTCAGTGCATAGGACATCCATGCTGCCGAAGTTGGGTATTGAGGCCAGCTTTTTGACAATAACGCCCTTCCCAGCCATGTTCAGCGAGCCCCTGGCCATTGTCACCGACATAATCATTGGGAGCAGCTCAGGCGTTAGCCCGACAGCAATGGCAACAGCAAACATGAATGACTCAAGTACCCTGTTGTTAACAATGGAGTTGAAGAGGAAGATGAATAGGACGAGGAAGAGCATTATCCTCATAACAAGGTATCCGAAGCTGGTTATGCCGAGCTCAAACTCTGATTTTTCCGGTGCCCTTGAGAGGCTCGAGGCAATTCCCCCAAATTCGGTCTTCCCCCCTGTTCTTACAACCACTGCTGTTGCAGAGCCGCTTATGACGTTTGTGCCTGCAAAGATGATGTTTGTCAGCTCGCTCAGAGGCGTGTTCTGCAGGGGCACTTTCGCCTCTGTCTTTTCGCAGGGAAAGGACTCCCCTGTAAGTGCAGACTGGTTTACAAAGAAGTCCCTGGCTGAGATAATCCTTGCGTCAGCAGGGACAAGGTTTCCTGAGCTGAGGAAGATAAGGTCGCCTGTGCATATGTCTGATGCCTTAATCTCAATCTTCTGACTGCCTCTTATGACTGTTGCAGTGGCCTTGACAGAGCTGATAAGCTTCTTAACAGACTCCCCTGCGTTGTGCTCCTCAAAGAAGTCGAGGGCCACGCTGACCAGTATCAGGGTTCCTATGATAACCGCATCCACAATCTCGCCAAGGTAGGCGGATATGCCTGAGGCAAACAGCAGTATGATGATTAGGGGGCTCTTAAAATGGGATAAAAGCTCTGAGAATATGTTTAGCTCGCTCTTTTTGGCGAAGACATTGTAGCCCTGCTCCTTGAGGCGTCTCAGCACCTCCTCCTCAGATAGTCCTTCACTTGGGGTGTTAAGCCTTTTGAGGGCATCTGATGGCTCAATGCCCGCATACTCAATAAGCCCTGCGCCTGCTAGTGGCATTTTGATGCAATTTAGCACTGCTGATTAATAAATTATGCGAAAGACAACCTATTTAAAACCTGCCCCACTACCCTTTTAAAAATGGAGCTGAAGCATGAAAGGGTGCTTGTCACATCAGCCCTTATTTATGCAAACGGGCCTGTGCACATAGGGCATATTGTTGAGTACATCCAGACAGACATATTTGTGCGGTTTCTCAGGCTCATAGGCAGGGATGTGATTTACATCTGCGGCGATGATACGCATGGAACGCCAATAGAGATAAACGCCCAGAGGCAGGGTGTGGGTCCGGAAGAGCTTATAGGGAAATACTATAAGGAGCACACAAGGGACTTTAAAAGCTTCAGGATTAGCTTTGACAATTTTTACAGCACAAACAGCCCTGAGAACAAGAGGCTTAGCGACATGATATTCTCCCGCCTAAAAGAGGCAGGGCATATCTACCAGAAGGAGATTGAGCTAACCTACTGCGAGCATTGCAGGCGCTTCCTGCCAGACCGCTATGTCAAGGGCAAGTGCCCAAGGTGCGGTGCAGATGAACAGTACGGAGACGTCTGCGAGAAGTGTAACTCAACATACGAGCCTGCGGATCTTATAGAGCCCTACTGCACAGTATGCAAGAGTAGGCCTGTAAAAAAGGCCTCAAACCACTACTTCTTCAGGCTCAGCAGCTTCTCAGAGAGGCTTAGAGAGTGGATAACCTCAAATGACAATCTGCAGCAGGAGATAAAGAACTTTGTGCTCAACTGGATCAAGGAAGGCCTAAAGGACTGGTGCATAAGCAGGGATGGCCCATACTTCGGCTTCAGGGTTCCAGGTGAGGAGAACAAGTATTATTATGTCTGGCTTGACGCCCCCATAGGCTACATCGCAAGCACAGAGAACTACTGTAAGGGCAGGGATTGCAGTGCAATGGACTACTGGGAGAGTGACAGGGCAAGCATCATCCACTTCATAGGAAAGGACATCATATACTTCCACTTCCTCTTCTGGCCTGCAATGCTTATGGGCTCTGGACTAGCCCTACCAGAGTCAATTGTTGTGCACGGCTTTCTTAATGTGGCTGGGGAGAAGATGTCAAAGAGCAGGGGAACGTTCTTCACAGCAGAGGAGTTTGCAAATGCAATAAGCCCTGAGCTCTTAAGGTTCTACTATGCCTCCTCACTAGGGCCTAAGATGGAGGACATCAATCTAGACTTCTGGGACTTCCAGGATAGGATAAACAACGAGCTTGTTGCGAACATTGCAAATTTTGCTTATCGTGTCTTAAGCTTTGCAAACACGAGGCTTGAGAGCAGGCTTAAGGCCTGCACAATCAGGGAGAGCCCTCTATGCAATGAGCATGCTGCCTGTGTAGAGGGGATAAGGCATGCCTATGATGACCTGGACTTCAGGGCCGCGGTGAGGCTTATTCTTAGGCTGAGCTCAGCAGGAAACAAGCATTTCCAGGACAACGCCCCATGGAGGCTTATAAATGAGGATGCTGGTAAGACCCAGGAGGTTGTAAGCCTCTGTGCAAACCTCGTCAAGGATATAGCAATAGCCCTCTCACCAATCATGCCTGACTTCTGTTCAAAACTAGCTGCGCAACTCGGGCAGGAAGGCCTGAGCTGGGATGACATGGGCATAAGCCTGGGGGAGTGCACAATCCCAAGGGCAGAGATCATACTGAGAAGGCTTGGGGATGCTGACATGGCCCGGCTAGGGGTGAAGAGAGGCAGCTTGTGGCAGGCATAAGGGGCATATACAAGAAGGAGGAGCTCGCTGGGAAGCACATTGTGGTAATAGCAAACCTTGAGAAAGCAGTTCTTAGGGGAATAGAAAGATTATCTTTCCACCAGTCTGAGACTGGTGGGAGGACTAATGAGAGCATTTCAATCAGGGAATTCTCAAACATGGATCTTAGAACAAGGGGCAACAGGGTATACTACAAAGATAAACCCCTTAAGACAGCTACAGGGGATATCATTGTTGAGGGCGTGGCTGATAACGCAAGAGTCAGTTAATTGGTTACTGGTCTTTAGCTACACCCGGTCTTAACCTCACAGAAGAGCATGCTATTGCTACCAACACAGTCAGCATAGCTCTTTGCACTTGTGCAGCCCAGGGCTATGAGGTCTCTGCACACAAGATACTCGTCTGGGTTAGGAAGGCACCTGTTATTAGTCCACTCGCAGTAATGGTGTTTTGCAATGCCTGGTGTGCAGTCAGTTGCGTGGCCGTAGATTTCCTGCGATTGGCTGGGTGTTTTTACAAGCGTGGTGATTAGCCCGGCTGCAATTATGCCTATTATTGCAAAGCTGATAAGGGCATAGCTCTGCTTTGTATTTCCTGTTATATTTTCTGGCCCTTTGGTCTCAGTAGCCTCAGGGGTCGGATGCGCTAGCTCGTGGAGAACCTCTTTGTTCAATCCTGATGCTGCTAGGCTTCTTACCCTCTTTTTTCTTGACTTTGCAGGCATGATTTGTACCTTTAATCTAGATCGTTGCTCATATTTAAATGTATGGTTTGACAACATCAGAGGATTTTGACAACCGAGCAGGCGAGGTTAGTCAAAATCCTCTTTCGCTAACTATTTATACTAGTTTATTTAAAAGCCCTAGATAATGGCTCGCAGGCGCATTATAATAAAAAAGAGGGGCACTGCCCGCAGAAGAACAGATACTGATGTTGAGCTCCTCAGGAGGCTTGACGCCCAGTACGGCAGGGGGCTGCATGACCCCTTTATCATACTTCTTATAATCATAATTGCTGCCATAACCATGAGTACAGTGATCATTATGAAGAACCCGAAGGGGCTGGTTGAGGGTGGCAGCATGGCAGGCAGTGCCTACTGCAGGCCCGTGCCTGTTAAGCACAACTACTGCATGTGGGCAAACAGGAGATGCGTCATTAACCCCCGCGAGTATGCCCTCTGCTCAGGGTCTGTAACAGCCTCATGCAACTCTGCCCTTACAGTTGAGGAGTGTATTGGTGAGGATACGGATCTTTACTGCTACAGCCTAGAGGGGTGCTGACATCGTCACTGCACAATAACAAAATATTTAAATAGGATGCCTGCCTACAGCAGCCTATGAGAGGTTCTAGTGCTTTTAAAGGGCTAGTTGAGAGTGCGAAGGAACTAGGCAAGAATAGTGGCCTGAGACAGTTTGTAAAGAAGACAGTGTTGCTCTTCATGATATTCCTGGCACTCCCCATACTACTCTACCCCTTTCTAAACCACATGCGTTACCCAAGTGGCAGGGATCCATTGCCATTTATGCTCGTTGACCTGGGAAACACTGCGATATTCATTGCAATAGCCTTCTTCTTTCTTGCAAGGAAAAAGCTGATGGAGCTGAAGACATACAGGCACAACCTGCATGAGGCCCTACGGGCAGGCGCCCTGATGCTGGTATCGCTGACAGCCTATCTGATGATCAGGTTCTTCACATACAAACACCTGGAGTATGCCTTTGCACACAGACTGCTGTTCGTAATCCTGATAATGGCCTCAATAGTGGCTGTATTCTCTATCCTAATTGTCCTCATATTCGGAAGGGAATTCATATGTGATTTTGCCAGGGGCTTCAAGAGGGAGATAGTCATCTCAAGCATCCTTATACTGCTCTACTACATAGTAAATGTCAACATAAGGAAGTCATGGGAGCTCTTGGGCAGGGGCATAACATTCATTGAATACCGCCTGCTCAGGTTAACATTTGGCCAGGCGTACATGAATATAACAGGCAACAGCTACATGCTTGGAACAAAGGGCTTCACAGTGTCAATAGGCCAGCTCTGCTCAAGCGTTGACTCGATGGCCCTCTTCTTGGGGCTGTACATACTGATACTCTGCATTGACTGGAGACACATAAACAAGCTGAGGATGGCCCTCATATTCCTGCCAGGCCTTATCACACTCTACTTTGTCAACATCATACGAATATATCTCCTTATGGTGATGGGAGTCATTATATCCCCTTCATTTGCAGTGGGGCTCTTCCACAGCAATGCAGGCTGGACACTCTTCATACTCCACTCCATAGCCTTCTGGTCCTTGTTCTACCCCTGGGTGATGCCCCGCAGCCGGGGTGCCGGAAGATGAGAAACATAAGGCAACTCCTGCATGAGCTCTCTCAGGACTCCATATCAAAGAGCTCGTTTTTCCTCGTACTAAACACCATAGTAACAACAGGCTTGGGCTTCCTCTTCTGGACACTAAATGCACGCCTATTCAGCTCAGAGCAGGTTGGCCTTGCATCAGCTGTCATCTCAGCGATGAATCTGATAATTGCCCTTACAGGCCTCGGCTTTGGCACAGCCATAATAAGGTTTCTTCCAACAGCTGAAACAAGGGATGGGAAAAACAGGTATGTAAACACCTTCCTCTCTTTTAATGCGCTAATAGTCTTTGCAGCCTCATCATTATTCCTGCTTTTCCTCAGCATTGTGTCACCGAGGCTGCTATTCATCAAGGAGAGCATCTACCTGGCAGCTGCATTCATCTTCTTCGTTACAGCATTCTCAGCATTCAGTCTCCTTGACTCGGTCATGATGGCGTATGACTGCGCAAGGTGGATAGTGGTAAAAAACAGTGTTTTCAGCGCAATTAAGATACTGCTCCCAATAATGCTGGTATCTGCTGGAGCCTATGGCATATTTGCAAGCTGGGGCATTGCTGCGATAATCGCCCTCATAGCAAGCCTTGTTTTCCTCTACAAGAGGTTCGGCTATAGAGCGCGGCCTGCAATACACGAAAGCCTCCTGAGAAGAACATTCTCCTTCTCATTCGGCAACTACCTTTCAGACCTATTAAGCAGATTTCCAGGCCTCGTTATGCCCATAATGATCACCAACATGATCTCACCTGAGAGCGCGGCATATTTCTATGTTGCATGGATGATTGCAGGCCTGGTGCTTATGATTCCCGACGCTATCTCAAGCGCACTCTTTGCAGAGGGCTCTCGCAACTCTGAGGCAGTAGAGCAGAGGGTTAAGCACTGCGTCAAGCTGATCCTGCTGGCACTCACCCCCGCGGTCATCATCGGCATGATCGCCTCAAAATACCTGCTTATGCTATTCGGGGCAGAGTACTCAAAAAACGCTTCACTGCTGCTATCCCTCCTGATCCTCTACTCAATACCCTTCTCAGTGAGGTCACTCTATCTGAGCATCAAAAAGATAAGGAAGGAAGTAGGGCAAATTATAGCTGTTAATGCCATTGGCAGCATCCTCACCCTGGTGCTGTGTTACCTAACTATGGAGAGGGGGCTTGTCTTTATCGGCTTATCATACCTTACAGCGCAGATCGCTATTGCAGCCTACATACTTGCTTTTGGGCTGCGCATACCACGCCGCGAAGGGTGTGCATGACAGACACATTTTTAAATAATAGCAGGTAGAGTATCTGATTGTGAAAAACCATAAGCATGAGCACTACTTCTCTGCAGAGCCCAGCTCAAGGCTAAGGATGCTGAAGATAGAGACTGAGCTGCTTGGAAGGAGGCTTAGGCTCTACTCTGGGAGCAGCGTCTTCTCAAAATCAGGGATTGACCTGGGCACAAGGACACTTATTGAAAATGCCTGCATAAAGCCAGGATGGCTTGTGCTTGACCTTGGCTGCGGATATGGCGCAGTGGGAATTGCAATTGCAAAGGCCCATCCATCCTGTAGGGTTGTTATGACTGACATAAACAGGCGTGCCGTAAT
>PEYS01000213.1 GCA_002763335.1 Candidatus Woesearchaeota archaeon CG08_land_8_20_14_0_20_47_9
CGGCATCATGTCAGCATTATTTGTCTCCTCAGGGCTGAACTGGGATATCTCCCAGTTCTGGCAGTACATGCACCTAAGGTTGCAGCCAGCAGTAGCTATCGAGAATGCGCTGCTTCCTGGCAAGAAGTGGAAGAATGGCTTCTTTTCTATGGGGTCTAGGTTGACTGCGCAGGGGTTGCCGTAAACAAGGCTGTAAAGCCTGCCCCTTATGTTAATGCGATCCCTACAAACCCCCCGCTCACCTGGATCGAGGATGCAGCGCCTGGGGCATAAGCCACAGTGCACCTCCCTGCCCTGAGGCACATAGTGATAGGCCTCCTTTGACCACTTCCACAATGCAGGGGGCTCTTCAATAGCATGGCCAGACCCCTTAAAGAGCCTTCCCAGCGCATAAGCCCCAATACCAAGGCCAGCAAGCCCCAGAAGCCCCTTCTTCAGGAACTCCCTCCTGCTGATAGTCCTCTTCAGCAGCTTCTTTGCCTTTCGCCTGCCCATTGCCTTAATACTTGTAAACACAGGTATAAAAATGTTGGGACAACCAGCGCCTCTTCTGACACCAGAGAGTCTTGACAACAGGGCTCAACGAGGTAACGAAAATCTGCTGATCGGGGCTATCCCCAGCCTGTAAAGGCTGGGGCTTTAAACCCGGGGCGAAAATTGAGTAAGCCAAAACTCTCAAAACAAATAAATACTAAGAGGACTAAGAGCCAATTGTGACACCTAAGACACTTAAGACAGCTACAAGCGGAGCAGTTGTGGCTGTTGACGGCCTCCCGGCACGATAAGAGAAGCCATGAAAAGGAAGATTTCAATAACAATAGGCGAAGGAACACTGAGGCAGATAGACAGCCTTGTGGATGGGGTGTACATAAGAAACCGCTCACAGGCCATAGAACAGTTTGTCAGGAACTCCATAAGCAACCAGTGCGCAGTAATCCTCTGTGGAGGCAAGGAGCAGGCGCTGCGCCTTGGCAGGGGGTATAGGCCAACAGCCAGGGTGAAAAACTCGACAGTGATAGAGCTAGCGGTAAGAACCATGAGGGAGCATGGGTTTAAGAGGATGTTCATAATCGCACGCCATAACGTGCTCACAGACATCTTCAGGATACTTAAAGATGGAAACAGGTATGCTGTGAAGATCAACTACATTGAGGAGGTAAGGTCTGCAGGCACAGCAGACAGCCTCAGGCTTGTAAGGGGGAGGGTGAGCTCAGCATTCCTGACGGTTTATGGCGACATTGTGTTCAGCAGGATAAACATTGAGGAGCTCTGGAACCAGCACATCAAGCAGAAAGCGGTTGCAACAATAGTCCTCACAACATCATCTGCGCCCTCCTCTAAGGGGAGCGTAAAGGTTGAGGGGAACCGCGTTGTTGCATTCGAGCAGAAGGTGCGTCGTGCAGAGAGCTACCTCGTATTCTCGCCAATATTCGTTGCAGAGCCAGAGTTCTTAGACTATGCAGGCTCAAGCCTTGAAAAGGATGTATTCCCTGAACTGGCTGCAAGGGGGATGCTCTCAGCATATATCAGCTCTGAAAAGGAGAGGCATATACACAGGCAGGCGGATCTGGGAGGGGTATAGGGCTGAGGGCTTTGAATACCCAGCGCAGCTGGGTATTCAAAGCCCTCACTCCTTGCTGTTTGAGTGGGGGAATATTCCGGATATTGAGGTGCGGCTATGAAGGTTTCTTATCACTGTTGCAAGCATCTCTGCAACAGATATGACGTGCAGCTTATCAATGCGCTTCTCCTCAGGAACAGGGATGGTGTCAGTGACCACTAGCTCGCTGAGATGAGATGCAGCGAGTTTCTCTGATGCCTGCCCTGTAAGCAGCGGGTGTGTGCAGCAAACAACAACACTCCTCGCCCCCTTGCCGGCAACTGCATTTACAGCCTCTACCATGGTGCTCCCTGTATCTATAAAGTCGTCAAATATGATGGCAGTCTTCCCCTCAACCTCGCCAACAACACCTATGGCCTTTGCGCATGAATAATCTGATCTATGCTTGTCTATGACAGCAATGTTCGTGTTGAGAAGCTCTGCAAGCTTTCGAGCCCTTTTTGCACCCCCAGTGTCAGGGCTGACCACAACAACATCCTTGAAGCCCCTCTTCTTTATATAATCCGATATGAGGTGGTTGACAGGCAGGTTCTCCACAGGCATGTTAAAGAAGCCCTCTATCTGCTCTGAGTGGAGGTCAACTGTCACGACATGACCAACACCTGCATTCTTTATTAGGGCAGCCACAAGTTTAGCGGTTATCGGCTCACGGCCACTCTTGCGCTTGTCCTGCTTTGCATAGCCAAAATAGGGGATTACTGCAACAATTGAAAGCGGAGCTGCCCTCCTCATGGCGTCAGCCATTATTAGGAGCTCCATGATGTGCTCGTTAACAGGCGGGCATGTCGGCTGGATGATAAAGACATTAGAATTTCTTACAGACTCCATAATCTGTACCCTGGTCTCACCGTTTGGGAACCTTGAAACAACTGCATCCCCAAGCCTTGTGTTGAGCAGCGATGCAATCCTCCCAGCAAGTTCCCTATGGGCATTCCCGGAGAACAGTTTAAGCTCGGCTCCTGCCATAATCCACACCCCCATTTAGTCTGCGTATTGTAACCTGTTAGAAAAAGTCCCTGTTTAAAAATTCTTCGCAAAACAGGCGTTTGTTTGTCAAAAACTATTTAAACTATCCAGCGGTTACACAAACCCATGGCAAAGATCGGCATAATTGGCGGAACAGGCCTTGACGACCCAAAACTACTCAAGGAGAAGAAGGAGATTGATGTGAACACACCATATGGCAGGCCATCATCACCATTAACAGTTGGGAGCATAAAGGGTGTTGAGGTTGCTATAATCTCCAGGCATGGAAAGAAGCACGACATAATGCCCTCTAACGTTCCGTTCAGGGCAAACATCTGGGCCCTTAAGGAGCAGGGCTGTACTCATGTGGTTGTATCAACAGCATGCGGCTCGCTGAGAGAGGAGATAAAGCCAGGCCACTTTGTGTTTATTGACCAGTTCATTGACCGCACAACCAAGCGTGCACAGACATTCTATGAGAAGGAGAAGGTATGCCACATTGGCATGGCAGAGCCATTCTGCCCCTATCTAAGGAAGCTCCTCTCAGAGGTTGCCACAGAACTCAAAATCCCCCATCACAACAAGGGAACAATAATAACCATCGAGGGCCCAAGGTTCTCAACCAGGGCCGAGTCCAGGCTTTTTCAGCAGTGGGGGGCAGATCTCATAAACATGTCAACAGTGCCTGAGGTTGTGCTTGCACGCGAGGCAGGAATGTGTTATGCTGCTGTAGCTATGTCAACAGACTATGACTGTTGGCGCGAGAGCACAGAGACAGTAAGCTGGGAGATGGTGGTAAACACTGTTAAGCAGAACGCAGAGAATGTAACGCGGATATTTCTAGCCCTGATACCCCGGATCAAGAAAGAGGACTGCGCTTGCAGGGAAGCAATAAAGAGTGCGATAATGTGATTGAAAATCCTGAATACACTCGGCTTCGCTTGCAGCTCGCCTCGGTATTCAGGATTTTCCACGTCACAACCGCAAGCTTTGGTTTAAGTACACCTTCAACTAGAGCATAGCTCTTTTTCAATAAACACTCAAGCAGCATCCATACACTCACGTACACTACCATATTCACTATTATTAAAAAAGAAGCGTTGTATCTTGCTCAAATCCCTCAAAAGAAAAGAAAAAGAAAGGCTGCTTTATGCAGCCTTGTAAGCCTTTAGCCTTATACAGCCTCGCCCCAGAAGTAGATCTGTCCTGATGTGAAGTCGCCTATGCACGGCTTCGGAAGATCTAATCTAAAGGTTATTGCTATGTCTCCACCCTGGTTGAGGAAGGGGTTTGTGTCAATGATTGGCGCCCTGTTGTCAGGGTCCCCTGTCTCATAGGGTATGTCGTCATAGCCCTCTGCATCTGCCCCTGCGTTTGTATTTGTGCTGTATGCTCCCCGTGTTGCGAAGTAGCAGAAGTTGTCGCCAGCAACCTTTTTGCCGTCCTTGAACACAGCTTGGCATCCAGGCTTGTCGTTTCCGTTGTTAAGGGCCAGTACGTTGGAGTCAGGGCATCTTGCACCGCTTGGGTTCGGGTCATAGAAGTCTGTGCCTGAGATAAACATCTGCAGCACCACAGCGCTTCCCTCATCTGCCGCGTTTGTTATCACAAGGGTGCTTGAGTACTTCCTCTCACCAGGCGAGATGTCACCAAAGTCAATTGCCCCTCTGATGTCAATCGCTATGTTCGGGTTAAGGAACCAGTACTCGTTCTCATCCATTGTGCCCACAAGGTCTGTCTTGTCAACAGCCTCAACAGTTACATAGTACTCCCCATACATTGACTCCTGCGGCTCAACAGTGAACTTGCAGGTGTACCATCTCATCGTGTCTGGGTCAAATGTAAGCGGGTATGGGTCGCCTATGTAAACGCCGAGCTTTCCTGGGTCTGTTGTCCTTTCATTACCAACACACTCAACCTCTTCTATGTTGCCTGGGCCCTGCTCAGGTCCTATGGTTGCGTGGACGTTCTTTATGTTCTCCTCTCCGTTCTTGTCGTAGACAAGGACATCCCACCATACCTGCTCGCCCTCAAAGGCGTAGTTCTGCGTTCTCTCAATCAGCACGTCGTGGTCGTCAGCGTTGTTGTGGTAGACAATCCTCTTGTTTGGGTCCATCCAGATCCTAGGGGCTTCATCCCTTGTGTAGATGATTATGCCCACACCGGATCCAACTGCTGGTGTCACTGCAAACGAAAGTGGCAGTGTCAAAACCAACATGGCTGCGACCAGCAAACCAATCAACTTTTTCATGTTTCCCCTCCTTTACCCCTTATTTATTTATCTCTGCGTCTGCACCATCACTGCGCATGGTTCTTTGGAACTCAGACGCTCTTATACAGACACCCTCATCGTGATCCTGCAAACAGCTTGGTTTGCCAACAGCAGGTCAGGGCTAATAGGGCTAACTTCTAAGCCTGAATCTTCATGTGGTTATTCATGTGATTTATGTTACTGAAGTTGCTCTCTGTCTTGTCACCAATGCCTTCCTGCTAGTAGTGTAGCCCGCTGACTAACCTGCTGTCACAATGAATATGATTCCATCCCCTGTTAATTGACTATTATATCATAGCAACTATCTTTACTCTATTCTCAAGTGACAACTCCTATTTAAATATTCCTAAGTTAAATCATATACGATAGATGACAGAAATATATTAAAAAAGCAAGTCGTCTCTGTTACATAAAGATAAAAGAGTTTAATTAATCAGAGACTATTTCTGGCTGGCCTGTCGTGCATCTACAACAACTCCGACATCAGAGGGCTTTAAGTAACCCAGCGTAGTTAGGTTAATCAGAGCCCTCTCTTTATAACCCGGTACCCATCGCAGGCAAAAAACAAGATTTAAATAACCTGGTTTTTAACTTAGTGAGAACGATATCTAAGTTTTCAGCTATCCGAAGTATACCGGCGCGTTGGATGGCTGCTTCTTATCCCCGCTTTTTATTGACTCAGCCTTCACCAGGGCATCCGGCTTTTTGATCTTACCAAAGACTGTCTCATACTTCTTTAGTGCCTCGCTCAGAACCCTGAGGAAATCCTTTGCGTGGAAGACATCCATCATCACCAGGGTGTGCTTGAGCGCAAATACTGCTGACGTCTTGCTTCTCACATCTGTCCTGGGGGTTATTGACTTGAAGTCGAATGAGAACTGCAGCGGATTGAAGTTTATTGATGCCTCATGGGCAAAGAATGCATCGCCGTCATTTATGCTGAATGTTATCTGCCCATCCTCATTCCTGTGCTCTTCTATCATCTCCATACCCCACAAAGAACTCAGCTGATAACAAAACCTGAGTCTGTCCTAGCTATCCTGGTTGCAAACCTAAGCTTATCACTGCTGTTTGCGTAGATCGAGTATAGGGTCTCGCCTTTATTAACTTTGCTGTTAACGTGCCTGAAGAGGTATAGGCCTGCCTCAGCATCCCTTGGAGCACCCGCAGCCTTGGCGATCCTGGTCATGGTCTGGTTGTTTATTGCCTTTACGCGCCCGGATCTTGCTGCGCTGATCCCTCTTTTAAAGCTGCCGAGCTTTACGCGCTTATACGTGAATGTCCTTCCGCCCTGAGCCTTTATTATCTGCACAAGCTTCCTGTATGCCCTGCCTGACTCAAGAATCTCCCTTGCAAGCAGAGCCCCCTTGCCGTGCTTTGCATGGCCTACAAACTCCAGAATCTGCCCTGCAAGCATCAACGACTTCTCCCTGAGGTCAGGCGGGGCATCCCCGCTGTTCTGTAGCACCATAAGGGAGTCCCTCGCCTCAAGTGCAGCCCCTATGCCGTTGCCTATTGGCTGTGAGCCGTCACTAAACACCACCCTTATCCTCATGCCGAGCCTGCGCGCAACCTCTTCAAACTGCCTCTTGAGGTGAAGCCCTGCCTTGCGGCTACAGACCTTTGAGTTTGGGCCGATGGGTATGTCCAGCAGGAGGTGGCTTGCCCTCACAGAGTGCTTCTTTGCCATTACACTTGCAAGCATCTGCCCCTCAGCATCAATGTTCAGCGAGTGCTCAACCCTTATGATCTTGTCATCAGCAGGCGCTAGGTTTATGGCCCCTCCCCAGGTTATGCAGCCCCCTGTGCGCTTCACCACAGCCTCTAGCTTTCGCATACTCACGTCAACAGGGGCAAGCACCTCCATTGTGTCAGCTGTCCCAGCAGGTGAGGTTATTGCCCTTGAGCTTGTTTTCGGTACTGTGAGTCCTGCCGCTGCAATGATGGGCACAACTATCATGGTTGTCCTGTTGCCAGGCACCCCACCAACGCAATGAAGGTCAACTATTGGGGTTCTGTTTATCCTCAGCACCTCGCCGCTCTCCACCATCGCCCTTGTAAGCCAGACAATCTCGTTCATGCTCAGCCTGTTGCAGTAGCATGCGGATACAAAGCAGCTGGCCTCAGTCTCGCTGAGGCGATCCTCGCTTATGTCCGCCACAATTGTGCTGATCTCCTTCTCATTTAGCCTCTTCCCGTCAAGCTTCTTTTTTATGTAGCCTATTGATGCGGGCTTGGATTCAGGGGAGACCTCAACAAGATCGCCTTCTCTGCCCCCTAGTTTTTTCAGGGGCTCGTCAAACATGCCAATATAGCCTGTTGGGAGGAGTTTCGAATGCACGATGTCAACTATGGCAGTTATCCTTTTTCTAGACCGCCTTATGAGTATTCTGTCTCCGAAGTGGAGGTCCCTCTTTTCAGCATCCCTCCTGCTGAGCAGAATTATGAGTGGGCCCCCTGTTGTGACCCCCATCACCCTGATCTTCAGCATTTTGTCTCAGCTCACCCCACTATAAGCCCTATGCTCTCCTCGTAATAGAGCCTGAGAAACGTGATGAAGAGCGATAACAGCAGGGGGCCCATCACCAGGCCGATGAATCCAAAGAGCTTTAATCCCCCGATGATGCCGAGAAGCACTATGACCGGGTGCACCCTGCCCCTGCCGCCAATAATCTTAGGTATCACAAAGTTGTCAATTGAGTTTATTATAAGGGCGCCGTAGAGTAACACCCCAAAGCCCCGTATGATAAGCCCGCTGTTCCTTGTGGAGTAGCCTGAGATCAGCAGTCCTAGAGCAAGGGGCAGCCAAATAACTATTGGCCCAAGCAAGGGAATCATTGCAGCCACTGCTATCGCAAGCCCCCAAACAAGGGGGGATGAAACGCCAAATATGTAGAAGCCTATTGATGCGCACACCCCCTGTATGACTGCAACAGCTGTGACGCCGTAAATCACCCCGCTCACAACAGACGAAAACTTATCAACAATCCTCTTTTTGTGTGAGCTCTTTATGGGAAGCACATCCTCAAATTCCGTTATGATCCTCCTCCCATCCTTGAAGAGGTAGAAGACTATGAAGAGCATTATGAAGAAATTAACCATCAGGCGTATTACTGACAAAATCATGTTTGAGGTGAAGTCTATAAACCATGTGCTGATCCTCTCAACTATCTTAGATATGTATGTACGCACCTCCTGGCTTGCGGTTATCTCATTGAAATAGCCTATCAGACTGCAGACGAAGCCCTCGCTCTCATTACACACCTTGCCAATAATCGGCCCTGAGGCTCCCTGACCTGTCTGCCTTATCCGCAGGTATATGTCCGTAACAGTGTCTGCCACCTCCAGCCTGAGGGAGTTTGCCAGGAAAAAGAAGGGGAGTGCTATCAGCAAGATGATGAGGAGGGCTACGATGGCTGCTGAAGCGTTTTCACTCTTCAGGTAGAACCTAACCCTCTCGTATATCGGGTAGAATGCGTATGCCAGAATTATTGAGGAGAGGATGACGCTTATCAGGGGTCTTACCAGGAGGAATGATATTATTCCCAGGGCAACTATAATAAGGCCCATGAAGCGCCTTGAGTACAATTCCTTGTAGTCACTATCACCACCCTTTTTTTTATACATAACCGCTTTTAATATGCGATTTATATATATGCTTTGCGGTAGAAAGATTATCTTTCCACCAGTCTCAGACTGGTGGGAAGACTAATCTGCAGTTTTATGAGGTTAAGCTTGATCGATCAATCTTTATCGCTTTTTATCGTGCATTTTCCGATTTGGCTCAAGACTGGTATTTCTCAAGACTCAAAACTCATAGCTCAGGACTGAGAACCCCTCTTTTTCCTAGTCGCTATATTGATGAGGGCTTGCCTATTTCAATCCCGACGGGAATGACACCAGATGGTTTTGACTAACCTTGCGCAGTAAGGTTAGTCAAAACCATCTACACTGAAGAGCCTTGAGTCGTGGCCAACATCGAAGAGCCCAAGCCTTGCCCCCGCATCAAGCCAGCCATGAGCGTAGTTTACTGCTGCGAATGCATTTACGTAGTGCCCAGATTCCTTAAAGTGCCTGGCATCCTCCAGGTAGGCTGAGGCCATCCTGAGGAATTCCCTTGCAGCATCATAGAGCAGAGTCTTTTCAGGGGGGGCAATCCTGAGCTTTTTAATGGCCTGCTCAGTAAGGGAGAAGTACCTCTCCAGCCTTCTAGTGCATACAACATCAACCCTCTTCTGCGTTTCACAATTTTTGTATCCTTTCATGCCCGTTTCCCCCAGGCTTTTACTCTAACGAGTAACAAAAATTCGCCTGCTCAGGGCTATCCACGGCCTAAAGGCCATGGCTTTTACGCCCCTCGCTTCTGCACGGCGAATTTTTGAACGTCAAAAGCTCGCCTTCCGAGCGAGCTTTTGACTCTTGCCGTAAGGCAAGCCCAGAAATCCTTTGGATTTCTCGTGGCCGAATGGAATCGGTGGGCTTGCTTAAAGCACACCGATGGAATGACTGCATTAAAAGTTCTCGCCCTGAAGCGCGAGCAACCCACGAACTTTTAAGTATTTTAAAAGGGAGTGTACTCCATTAAAGACCCGTTTTCCTGAGGGTTATATCGATGGGGTGTAGGTACTTATGTTTTTCGATTCCGATGACATTCATAGAAAAGCCTGAATACTGAGGCGAGCCGCAAGACGGCGAAGCCGAATGTATTCAGGATTTTCGCCGAGTCTATTCAAGGTTTTCTAACCAAATCTTTTTAAACCCCATCCCAACACCCCTAAGAGGGGTAATCAACATGGATATTGAAAAGCTAAACGAGTTTTGCTGGAGGATTGAGAAGCAAGGGCAGATGCTAGTTCCAGCAATGGTATTCTCATCTGATAAGCTAATAGGCAAGGTCAGGGAGGACCGCACACTTCAGCAGCTTGCCAATGTCGCATGCCTTAAAGGAATAGTCAAACACGCCATGGCAATGCCTGACGCTCATGAGGGTTATGGCTTTCCTATTGGGGGTGTTGCGGCCTTTGATCTTGAGGAGGGAGTTATCTCCCCAGGCGGGGTAGGTTATGACATAAACTGCTCTGTAAGGCTCCTCAGAACAGACTTTGATGCAAAACAGATAGAATCCAAGAAGAGGGAACTGGTAGCCAGGATATTCTCAGAGGTGCCTGCTGGTGTCGGCAAAAAGGGGGTTACAAGATTGACTCGAGAAGTTCTTGCAGATGTGGTTGAAAAGGGTGCTCCCTGGGCAGTAAAGCAGGGTTACGGCTATAGAGAGGATGCAGACTATATAGAAGAGCATGGCTGCATGGAGACAGCTGACTTCAGCGCAATATCAGAGCGCGCAATAAGCAGGGGCATGCCGCAGCTTGGAAGCCTCGGCTCAGGAAACCACTTTCTGGAGATACAGAGGGTGGACAGGATATTTGATGAGGAGGCTGCAAAGGCATTTGGCATTGAAAATGAGGGGCAGGTAACTGTTATGATACACTGCGGAAGCCGTGGCCTAGGACATCAGGTGGCCTCAGACTACATAAGGGCAATGGAGGACAAGTACGGCTTTAAGAACCTCCCTGACCGGGAGCTTGTAAACGCCCCTATTAACTCTGAACTCGGACAGAGGTACTACAAGGCAATGTCAGGGGCAGCAAACTTCGCATTTGCAAACAAGCAGATGATAACCCACTGGGTTAGAAAGTGCTTTGAAGAGATAATGGGGAACTCAGAGAACATGAAGGTTGTTTATGATGTCTGCCATAACATTGCAAAGATGGAGGAGCTTAGAGTAGATGGTGAAAAGAGGAGGCTCTGCGTGCATCGCAAGGGTGCAACAAGGTCTTTTGGGCCGAGTAGAGAGGAGCTCCCTGAGAAATACCAGGGCATAGGCCAGCCTGTGCTTATACCTGGGTCAATGGGTACTGCAAGTTACGTGCTTGCAGGGACTGACAGGGCAGAGGGGATAAGCCTTGCGAGCACTGCTCATGGAGCAGGCAGGACAGCATCAAGGTCAGAGGCATTGAGGACAGTAAGGGGGGAGGCTGTTGTGAGAGGCCTGATGGACAAGGGCATCCTGGTTAAGGGAGCCTCATGGAAGGGAATTGCCGAGGAGGCGCCGCAGTTCTACAAGGATGTTGACGAGGTCGTCAGGGTCTCAGATGCTGTAGGCATTGGCAGGCTCGTTGCAAGGGTTGTGCCAATAGGCGTGATGAAGGGATGATTCACAAGGCGGATCTGCATGTACATACAGCAGGGGACCCGCAGGATGACTTTATAAGCTACACGCCTGAAGAGTTAATTCTGCATGCAAAAAGCCTTGGATTCTCAATAATCTCAATAACAAAGCATGATGCACTAACCAGAAGCGCTGCCCTATCAGAATTTGCAAGAAAGCTAGGCATATTGCTAATACCCGGCATAGAGATTACACTAGAACGCAAGGAGGTACTGCTCTACAACGTGACAGAAGAGGATGTTGCAAGGCTTAAGAGGATAAGCGATCTGGAAAGGGTAAAGCGCAAGGACGTGCTTATTGTGGCACCGCACCCATTCTTT
>PEYS01000012.1 GCA_002763335.1 Candidatus Woesearchaeota archaeon CG08_land_8_20_14_0_20_47_9
GTATCTGAGGCTCGAGAGGGGCGCCTGTCTTTATGGTTACCTCGTTGAGTGCACTTGAAATCTCAAATGGCCTATAGCCCAGCCTCTGCATTTGTCTTACGATCTCTGAAGAACTCATGCCCTGCCTCTGCATCATCCTCACCTGATCAGCAGGGCTTATCTCAGGAGGGTTTTCCTTGTTTTTCTTATTGAAATCAAAGAGAGCCATTAGACAACCTCTTTTTTGGTTTTCGACTTCTTATTCCCTATGAGGCTGGTTTTAGGATTCTCCATTTTTAAAGCTTTTGTTTCATCAATGATCTCCCTCACAAGCCTTGGAAGCTCGTGATGCGTTACAAAGTTCACAGGCTCCCAGAGGTTTATGTAGCGTTCAAGGACCACTACATCTGAGCTCTTTGCACACCCCTGTAGCTCGCGTATGATTGCCTTTATGCGTTCCTTTATCTCCTGCAGCGCCTTTTTTATCTCGCCTGCATCTGATGAGAGGCTTCTTAGCTCAAGGTCAATCCTCTTGTTTGATGTCAGCATGTTCTGCTCAATGAGCTGCAGGCGCTTCTGAAGGTTTGAGTTGCGCTCCTCAATCATCCTTATCCTCTTTGTTATGTCAAGGAGCTGGTTCTGCAACCCCCTCCCAGGCATGGCATCTGGCCCGAATGGGCTGTCAGGCTCATTAGCACCCCTTTTTTGGTTCATATTCAGGAACCTATTATTAGGAAGGTATATAAATACTTACTGATAGGTCTTCTTTTAAGCATATAGATCTGCGACTAATAAAAGCTTATAGTGCTCTTGAGTGGGGGTAACATGCTCTTTGATGCAAAAAGGGGTGCGTGCAGTTACGATGTTGTGAGGGAAGGGGAAGAGGTAATCCTGACTGTGGACTGCGAGAGGTGCAGCTATGTGCCTTCTCTTGAGGATAATCCCCTCTGTATGGCAAGGACTGTTGACAAGCTTGCAGAGGTGGGGGGGGTTACAAAGATCGTCTTCTCCCAGAAGAGGAACTACGAGTATGAGCAGGATCAGGTTAAGCTCCTGGCTGAGATTGCGCAGCTCTACCGCAGGCTTGTGAAGGAGAAGGAGCGCTTCGGTTACAATGCTATGGGCAGCGGGGAGTGCAAGAGGTGCACGCCAAGGCGATATAACGAGCTCTGGAACATCATCTTTAACCGCCTTAAGGCTGATCCTCTGGGAGCCTATGTTGAGGTTAAGCGCATCCTGAGGCGCGAGCACATACAGCTTGAGAGGCTCCCCCAGGGCTGTATCAGCTGCACAAAGAAGTATATCTCGCTTCTCAGTTACCTTATTGCAAGGCTCGAGCACACTGCCCTTGTAAGACTGGCTCAGCCCTACCTTGCAGGCTACAAACTAGGCGAGAGGGGCATATACCGCAGGATGTTCAGCCCGACGATAAAGCCTGATTTCATGTTCACAAAGCTCATGGCCTCTTATCCAGTGTCAGGGGAGGAGGTTGACGCCTATGTTCTGGATAATAACACTGAGGTCACAATATTCAAGCTCCCGAAGAACATACAGTACCTCTACCACGTCCTGCCCCCTGAGTTCAAGCTCTCAGAGGAGAAGTATGACCTCCTTGATGTTGCGAGGCGCATCATCACTGAGCATAAGCCTGAGAAGTCAGAGTTTGTTGACCCTGAGCGTATGAGGCAGGTCTTCTCAAATGTCGGCCATGACCTCCTTGAGGAGCTTTCAGAGAACTACAAGGTTAAGCTGCGAAACCGCGAGCTGGATGAGCTTACAAACATACTTGTGCGCTACACAGTCGGCTTCGGCCTTATAGAGGTGCTTTTAAGGGATGATCGTATCCAGGACGTGACCATAAACAGCCCCATGGGGCATATACCTATGTTTATTGTCCATCAGGACTATGGCGAGTGCTTTACCAACATAATACCAACGCCTAATGAGGCAGAGTCCTGGGCATCTAAGCTGAGGATGATCTCAGGCAGGCCACTTGATGAGGCAAACCCCATAATGGATACAGAGCTCTTAATACCAGGTGCCAGGGCAAGGGTAGCGGTCATTGCCCCGCCGCTTAACCCGAATGGGCTTGCATACGCACTGAGGAGGCATCGCGACATGCCATGGACACTTCCCCTATTCATAAGGAACCGCATGATAAGCCCTCTTGCTGCTGGCATAATGAGCTTCCTTATAGACGGCTCAAGGACACTTCTCGTTGCAGGCACGAGGTCTGCAGGCAAGACCTCCTTCCTGGGCTCGATAATGACTGAGATCATGAGGAAGTACCGCATCATCACAATTGAGGACACCCTGGAGCTTCCTGTCAGCCCGTTGAGCAAGCTGGGCTATAACATCCAGTCGCTTAAGGTTGCCTCTGCAATGACCTCAGGCACAACAGAGGTAGGCGCAGATGAGGGTATCCGCACAACCCTCCGTTTAGGTGACTCATGCCTTATTGTGGGCGAGGTCAGGAGCACTGAGGCAAAGGCACTGTACGAGGCTATGCGCGTAGGAGCCCTTGCAAATGTCGTGGCAGGCACAATACACGGTGATTCGCCTTACGGGGTCTATGACCGAGTTGTCAATGACCTAGGGGTTCAGAAGACCTCCTTCAAGGCAACAGACATTATAATTGTTGCTAACCCTATAAAGAGCCCTGACGGCCTGCATACCTGTAGGAGGGTGACGCAGATTACCGAGGTAAGGAAGTTCTGGGATAATGATCCGTTGGCAGAGCACGGCTTTGCTGACCTCCTGAAGTATGATCCGAAGACAGACCAGCTTGAGCCTACAAAGGACCTTCTTAACGGGGATAGCGATGTGCTTAAGGGTGTGGCTGGTAGGGTGAATGAGTGGGCTGGCAACTGGGATGCTGTCTGGGATAACATCATGCTCAGAACGCGCCTGAAGGAGAGTCTTGTCAGCCTTGCAGATCAGGCTAAGATGCCTGGCCTGCTTGAGGCTGGCTTTGTGGTGCAGGCAAATGACGAGTTCCACCGCATATCTGACCATGTCAGGGATGAGGTCGGCTCCCTGGACAGCAAGAGGATAGAATTCGAGTGGGGGGAGTGGCTGAAGGGGAGCGTAAAGAAGATAAACCTTGAGAAGGGCTAACATGGTTAATGCCAGTGACTTTAATCAGATCATCGAGAGGTATAATAAGAGGCTGAGAGAGGAGTTCAACGAGCACAGCCGGGGGAGTGAAAGGCGTACAGGTCATACAGATGATAGCGGTGCTGAACTTGTGGTGCCGAAACGGGTAACATACAGGGAGTACCAGGAGTTCAAGGAGACCTACCTGCCAAGCCATGTCTCACTCTACGAGAGGCTGTGCAAGTGGTCTGCCCGCATACTCAAGCTGAAGGTGGATGATAAGACTGCCTCAAGCCTGCAGGAGTCAATCGCCATATGCCATATCAACATAACCCCTGCAGGAGCTGTCAGCTTCTCTATCCTGGTACCAATACTCATAGCAATGCTTGGGGGCTTAGCCTCCTTCCTCCTCTTCCAGTCCCTCTTCTTCATAGTCTACTTTATTATACTCGGCCTGATACTATCACCCCTCTTTGCGAGGCTTCCGGAGTTTCTTGCTAACAGCTGGCGCCTTAAGGCGAGCAACCAGATGGTTCAGTGCATATTCTACATCGCCTCCTACATGAGGCACACCTCTAACCTTGAGATTGCAATAGACTTCGCCTCAAACCACCTTGCACCCCCCCTCAGCCTTGACATGAAGCGAATCCTCTGGGATGTTGAGACAGGGCATTACATGTCAGTGAAGGAGTCTGTTGATAACTACCTCGAGACCTGGAGGAGGTGGAACATCGAGTTTATCGAGTCCTTCCACCTTATTGAGGCCTCGCTGAATGAGCCCTCTGAAGACAGGAGGCTTACCCTGATTGATAAGGCCCTCTCAGTTATGCTTGATGAGACATACGAGAGGATGCTCCACTACGCCCATGAGCTTAAGGGGCCTGTGGCGATGCTCTACACCCTAGGCACAATACTCCCAATCCTCGGGCTTGTGATCCTGCCGCTTGTTGCGAGCTTCATGACAAGCGACAGCCTAACGCCGAGGATGCTCTCCATATACATTGCAACCCTATACAACATCACCCTGCCAATAGGCATATTCTACCTCGGAAGGGTTATACTCTCAAAGCGCCCCACAGGCTACGGCGAGAATGACATATCTGAGGACAACCCTGAGATCAGGAAGTACCGTAACATTGTTATCAGGGTTGGCAAGCGAGCCATCTACATAAACCCATTCTGGATAGCTGCAGGCATCGGAGGCTTCTTATGCCTCCTGGGCCTGATACCATTCCTCCTAGGCATGATCATCCCCCAGGACCTGCTGCTGGCAGAGCAGCCCTTCATGGGGCCATTCAAGTTTCTGGGTTATGAGCTCTCAGACAACGGCAAAAACCTCGTCGGCCCTTACGGCATAGGGGCTTCTGTGCTGAGCCTCTTCCTCCCCCTGGGCCTTGGTTTAGGATTCGGAATCTACTTTAAGCTGAGGTCAAAAAACGTCATCAGGATAAGGGAGAATGCGAAGCGCCTTGAAGTAGAATTCGCATCTGCCCTATTCCAGCTTGGCAACAGGCTTGGGGACGGGCTCCCTGTGGAGATCGCAGTCTCAAAGGTTGCTGACATAATGAGGGACACTGTCTCAGGCGAGTTCTTTGAGATGCTCAGCACCAATGTAAAGAAGCTCGGCATGAATGTGGAGCAGGCAATATACAGCCCTAAGGTGGGGGCGATTAACCACTACCCCTCAAGTGTTATAGACAGCTCTATGAGGGTTCTTATAGAGAGCGCCAAGAAGGGGCCGTTAATTGCCTCACAAGCACTTATCAACGTCTCAGAGTACATCAAGGACATTCATCGCGTGAATGAGCGCATTCGTGACCTGATGGCAGACATAATATCTGACATGAAGCAGCAGATAAACTTCCTTGCCCCTGCAATTGCAGGTATCGTTGTCGGCATTACATCGATGATCGTGAACATACTCATAAACCTCAAGCAGCAGATCTCAACAGCCCTGACTGACAGCCAGGCTGCCTCAGCCTCAATGGCCCCTGCAGGGCTGCTGCAGATGTTCGGCGACAGCATACCCACTTACTACTTTCAGATGATTGTAGGCATTTATGTTGCCCAGATCATATTCATACTCACTATACTCGCAAACAACATAGAGAATGGGGCTGACAGGCTCGGCGAGCACTATTATCTTGGTAACAACCTCGTGAGGAGCATGGTCATATACTTTGTGCTCTCCCTATTCGTGATCCTCGCATCAAACTTCTTTGCAGCGATTATTATGAGCTCGATAAGCGCGGTGTAACTAAAGAGAAAACCCTGAATAGACCCGGCTTCGCCTTACGGCTCGCCTCGCTATTCAAGGTTTTCTTATGTCGGAACTGTTACCTTGCATTTATACTTAAAAGTTCGTGGATAACCAGGCTTCAGGGCGAGAACTTTTAAGTTCAAAAATTCGCCGTGTCAAAGCGAGGGGCGTAAAGCCCCGACTTTTAAGTCGGGGATAGCCCCGAGCAGGCGAATTTTTGTTACTTGATCGATGCTCTCTTTTTTGTATCCTATCTTGCATTCTCAGACCCAAACCTATATAAACGCCTCCTCGCTGTAGCTTTAGTAATGTTTTTATACCAACACCGAAAAAGGGGAGTGAATGACTCTAATACAGAAACTCGTACTATCGGGCTTTAAGTCTTTTGCGCGCAAGACCGAGATTGACTTCAGCCAGGGCTTTAATGTCGTCCTAGGCCCTAATGGGAGCGGGAAGAGCAACATAATTGATGCTGTATGCTTTGTTCTTGGCAGGATAAGCTCGAAGGGCATGAGGGCAGACAAGGCAGCACACCTGATATACAACGGGGGCAAGTCAAGGGAGCCTGCTAAGAAGGCAGAGGTCTCCATATTCTTTGATAACAGCAAGGGCATTTTCCCAACACATGAGCAGACTGTGAAGCTGACCCGCACTGTTAAGGAGTCTGGCCAGAGCAGCTATCGCATTAATGACAAAAGGGTTACCAGACAGCAGCTTGTTGACATGCTCGCATCTGCAAAGATTGACCCGAATGGCTACAACATAATATTACAGGGGGATATTGTCAGGTTTGTTGAGATGACCTCTATTGAGCGCAGGCAGGTGATTGAGGAGATTGCAGGGATCTCTGTTTATGAGGATAAGAAGCGTAAGGCCCTTGCAGAGCTTGATAAGGTCGGCGAAAAGCTTAGGGAGGCAGCCATTCTGCTGGTTGAGCGCAATACCCACCTTAAGGAGCTTAAGAAGGATCGCGATCAGGCCCTGAAGTACAGGGGGATAAGTGACAACATTAAGCGCTGCAAGGCAACATACCTTCACATGCAGATAAAGAGGAAGGAATCCCAGAAGAAGGAGGTTGACAGCTCTGTAAAGGAGATGGAGGGCGAGATCAGGGCATATAAGGCCGAGATAGAGAGGCTGTCAAAGAAGGTGGAGGCAGGCAAGAAGGAGCTTGCGCGAATCACTGCAGAGATTGAACAGAAGGGCGAGAAAGAGCAGGTAAAGCTCCACAAAGAGATTGAGACATTAAAGGTGGGGCTTGCAACCTCAGAGAGCAGGCTCTCCACATGCGATGCAGAGCTTGCAAAGATAAAGCAGAGGCGTGAGCAGCTAAAGGCTGACTTCAGCGATATTGAGAATCGCCTTTCTGAGCTGGAGAAGCAGCGCCAGGACCTCATGGCACAGCAGAAGAGGCGCCTTAATGAGCAGGAGGGCGTAGAGCGTGCAATCGAGGGGATTAAAAAGAAGAGCGGCGCAGAAGACCTCTCGTCAATAGAAAGCGAGGTCAACGATATTGAAATAAGCCTTGAGGAGAAGCAGGGCGATATACAAAATCTGAGGGAGGAGCAGCAGTCCCTGCTTAGACAGAAGGATAAGCTGGAGTTTCAGATAGAACAGATTGACCAGAGCGTTACCAAGCTCTCAGAGATTGAGAAGGCAAACAAGGGCGAGCTTGACAAGCTGAAGGAGAGGAAGGCTGAGTTCAAGAAGACTGTCCTTGAGCTGAACAAGGCCCTAAGCCAGGACTCTGAGCTAGCGGTTAGGATTGCCAACTCGAAAAAACAGCTTGCCTCTGCACGCGAGGAGCTTGCAAAGCTCCAGGCGAGGGCAGTAGGCATAAGGGAGAAGGCTGCAGGAGACCTCGCAGTCAAGGCCGTGCTCGAACATAAGACCTTCCTACGGGGCATATACGGCACAGTCTCAGAGCTTGGAGGGGTGAAGAGCAAATACGCCCTCGCCCTCGAGATTGCTGCAGGGGCCAGGATAAAGAGCATTGTAGTCTCAACAGATGATGTTGCAGCCAGATGCATTGACCTGCTGAAGAAGCGCAGGATAGGCACAGCCTCATTCCTACCGCTGAACAAGCTCAGGCCCCATGACGTAAAGCCTGAGGTTAAAAGGCTTGCAAAGGCTTCAGGGGTTGTGGGGCTTGCAAGGGAGCTTGTTAGTTTTGAGCAGAGGTTCAGCAAGGTATTCTCCTATGTTTTTGGTGACACCCTTGTTGTTGATAACATTGATGTTGCCAGGAGGATAGGCATAGGCAAGGCACGCATGGTAACCCTTGAGGGCGATATGATGGAACTCAGCGGCGCAATGCATGGGGGCTACCGCAACCCTAAGCGTGCTGGGATGGGGTTTATGGAAGAGGAGACTACGCAGACCCTGGTAGAGTATGAAGGCAAGGTTTCTGAGCTTGAGGGCTTGATAAGCAGCAGTGAGAAGACCCGTGCTGAACTCGAAGACGAGATCAACAGGCTCAGAAAGGCAAAGGCAGACCTTGAGGGTGAGATCATAAAGATGGAGAGAAGCCTCCACCTCGACACAACAGACCTTGACGTCTCCAAGAAACAGAAGAGCCTGCTTAAGGAGGATGTTAAGAAGGTTGATGCTGACCTCAAGATAGTCTACTCCAAGATCAATTCCCATAACAGGGGGCTTACTGAGCTGAAGACGAGGCGGGAGAAGCTCCGCACCAGGATAAGTGAGCTGAGAAACCCCGCGGTTATTGCAGAGCTCAACGCATTTGAGCAGAAGAGGCATGAGCTCACAGACGCCCTTCTGAGGATTGAAAACGAGATAAAGGCCATAAGGCTCCAGTCAGATGACATGCTGGCAGCAGAGAAGGGAAAGATAGAGAAGATTCTAAAGCAGATGGACAAGGAAGAGCTGGACTTCACAGCTGAGAAGGCGCAGCTTAAGAAGTCCCTCAAGGAGGGCGCATCTAAACTTGTAGAGATGGAGAAGAACGCAGTAGAGTTCTACACAAAGTACAGGGCGCTCTTCAAGAAGCGCGATGACGTGGCTTTAGAAATGCAAAAGCATGAGGAGCGCATTGTAAGGAAGGAGGAACAGTCTCTTGCTCTGGAACAGAGGATAAACAACCTGGCTTTAAGGAACGCCGAGATATCATCAGAGTTTGCCGCTATGCAGAAGGAGGCTGAGCAGTATTCAGGGGTGAAGCTCCTGCAGGGCAAGGATGAGGAGGAGCTGAGGAAGGAGCTTGCAAAGCACGAGGGCTTTCTCAGCCAGATAGGGAGCGTTAACCTCAAGGCCCTCGAGGTTTATGAGGAGGTGGAGAAGCAGTACAACGAGCTTATGGAGAAGAAGAACAAGCTTGAGGCCGAGAAGCTTGACGTGCATGAGATGATTGATAAGATTGAGGGCAAGAAGAAGGAGCTCTTCATGAACACGTTTAACGTAATCGCTGAGAACTTCAGGACAATATTCAGAAGCCTCACAAGCAAGGGCGATGCATACCTCCTTGTGGAGAACAATGAGCAGCCATTTGAAGGGGGCGTCAGGATACTGGTGAAGCTCAAAGGCAGCAAGTTTTTGGATATAAGAAGCCTATCAGGGGGTGAGAAGACCCTCACTGCACTAGCACTCATATTCTCAATACAGGAGCATGAACCGGCCTCATTCTACGTCTTTGACGAGGTTGACGCTGCCCTTGACAAGAGCAACTCAGAGAAGCTAGCCGTGCTGATAAAGAAGTACGCGTCAAATGCCCAGTACGTCGTCATCTCGCATAACGACGCAATTGTCTCAGAAGCTGACACGCTCTTCGGGATATCTATGAACGAGCATAGTGTTAGTAATGTGGTGAGTTTGAAACTTTGAATGGAAAACCTTGAATACTCAAAAGTTCGTGGGTATAGCCCCGCCCTTTAGGGCGAGAACTTTTGAGTCCGAAAATCTGCGTTTCGAAGCGAGGGGCGTAAA
>PEYS01000071.1 GCA_002763335.1 Candidatus Woesearchaeota archaeon CG08_land_8_20_14_0_20_47_9
GCCTGTCTGAAAGCTCTTCTACCTTTCGATTTACATCGTAATAATCTGTTTGTTGACCGAGAAGGTTTAATATAACCTTAAGGCCGAATCGCACCCAGGGGAGGCAATACGCATTCCATTCCAAAGCAACATTCCCAGAATATTCTTTGCAAAGTTCTTCTAAAAACAGCTCCTGCTTTGCTGAGATATGACCTGCTGTACGCGTTACCCCATTATCAACAAAGGGGTGGTCGAGGATGACGAGAGCATCCTGCTCTAATCCTTCATCTATAATTTTTCGTATCTCAGTTTGAGAATTTGCCTCATCACGTGCCCATCCGACAGTTAAAATATGCAGTCCTTCCTTAGTCTCGTATTCACATCCATTTAACAGCCACTTGCCGTCAGGAAGTTTTACACCCGCATAATCCCTTGTTGCATCACTATACAACTTTTTGGCTTCTTCCAAAACGAGAGGGTAAAGACTTGCGTCAAGGGCTTCCAATGCAACTATATCCAGCTCTCTCTTGCACATTGCCTCTACAACATCACCCAAAGTGTTCCTACCTAGAAAAGGATGCACATGCAGCTCAATTTCTTTTTTCATATAGATGGAGTAGATGTGAGGTTCATAAATATTTCTATATTGACACTACTAAAAAGTCCATGTTCTCCTACCATAGATTTCATCTATTTTAACCTCATAGATTGCAGTTCAGACATCAGAAAACCTTGAATACCGAGCCGAGCCACAAGCGAGGGCGAGTGTGTTCAAAGTTATCTCTCCTCAATCACCCCATACCCTATTAGCCGCCACCTCGAGCCTATCTTGCGTGAGATGGTTACCCTCGAGCCAGGGTCAGCGCAAACAGGTATCTTAAGCTTAAAGTCAATCTTCTTCTTGCCAATAGAAACAACATCCCCCACTGTTGAGGCTGCATTTACATTTAGCATGAGGACCTCTCCTGGCTTTACAGGTTCAACAATCAGCTTATCCTTTGCTCCTACAACCCTTTCCAGGAGCTCAGTCTCTAGGGTGAACTCGTACCAGACCGGGGGCAGCTTTTCAGCATGCCCAACAACAGAGCCGGCAAGCTGGTCTGATTTTACTACTCCTGGGTCAAGCGATGTCATCACGCCTATTGAGCCTCCAGGGCCAACTCTCTCAACCTGACAACCTCCTGTACGCAGTCCGACAATGCTTGTCCTCAGGGGCTCCCAGTATGTCCTTCCACCCTTTTCAAGCTTCCTGCCAGGCCTTATCTCGATTTCATCACCGATTGAAAGAAGGCCTGCCTTAAGGGAGCCGCCTAGTACGCCTCCAACCAGGTCTTCCACCTCGGTGCCGGGCCTGTTGATATCAAAGGAGCGTGCAACCAGCATTGTCGGTGAAGCCCTGGCCTCACGCTTAGGCGTGGGTATATGCCTCTCTATGGCACATATCAGCAGATCAATGTTAACCCCCTGCTGGGCCGAGATAGGGATCACCGGGGCATCTGAGTATGGAGTCTCCTTCAGGAATGCCTTTATCTCCTTGTAGTTGGCCAGTGCCTCCTCCTCAGATACAATATCTATCTTGTTCTGGACTACGATGATCTTCTTAATCCCGATGATGTCGAGGGCCATCAGATGCTCTCTTGTCTGCGGCTGCGGGCAGTGCTCGTTTGCAGCTACAAGGAGCAGTGCCCCATCCATTATTGTGGCTCCTGAAAGCATGGTTGCCATAAGGCTCTCATGTCCTGGGGCGTCTACAAAGCTCAGCTTTCGTATTGCATCTGTCTTGCCCTTGCAACTCGGGCATTCAGGATTTGTGGAGAAGCACTCTGGCTCAGTGCATTTTGGGCATTTATAGAATATTGTGTCAGCATAACCAAGCCTTATGGTGATACCGCGCTTTAGCTCCTCAGAGTGGGTGTCGGTCCACTTGCCTGTGAAGCGTTCTGTGAGGGTTGTCTTTCCATGGTCAACATGTCCGACTAGGCCTATGTTGATAGAGGGCTGCTCTCTAACTATATCTTGGGTGTCTGTCTTCGTTTCAGTTTTCTTCCCGACCATATTAAGGTGAGGAAAACAGGCTTATTTATAAATCTTGGTACAAAAAGATTTTTATACGTCTACCTCTCCTGGCGGGGGTTATGGATAAAAAAGAGGGGGCTATTGGCCATGGCGCCTTATCCAGGCTTCTCATCAGGCTGTCAAAGACCTATGATGTCTTTGCCCCGATTGAAGAAGAAGGGCTGGATCAGAGTATTGTGCGCTTTGAGGCAGTTGGCAAGGACAATGTAAAGCGCCTTAACCTAAGAACAAAGCCATCATTCTCTGCAAAAAAGCTCTTTCTGCCCCAGCGCCAGCCGATGCTTAGTATGAGGGCTGGCAATGGAGGGTTCTCCCATAAATTCGCAGAGCCTTTAAAAAAGCCTCAGCTTGTATTTGGCATAAGGGCATGCGACCTTATAGGCACGCAGAGGCTTGACCGCGTCTTCCTTGAGGAGCCTGAGGACCCCTACTATAGGCGTGTAAGGGAGAACACAGCAATAGTTGGGATTATATGCCATGAGTCTGATGATTACTGTTTCTGTGACTCTGTGATTACTGATGAGATTGCTGAGTTTGATGCAGGCAAGGGCTGCGATGCGCTGCTGAGGGCATCAGGCTCTGGTTTCTTTGTGAAGCTGATCACTGATCGAGGCGTGGCCTTATTCAGAGGAGCCATGCTCAAGGCATCGGCAATGCCCTTAACAAGGCGCGAGCCTTGCAGGCGCATGATAAATCCAACGAGGATGGAGGAGATCTTTGACAGCGCTGCCTGGGATGAGGATGCCAAGCTATGCCTGGGCTGCGGGAAGTGCACCCTAATCTGCCCGAGCTGCGGGTGCTATACTGTTGAGGATGAGAGCCTGCTCAGGGCACTGGGCGAGAGGGTGAGGCATTGGGACTCGTGTCAGCTCGCCTCATTTACCCGGGTTGCTGGCGGCCACTCATTTAGGGATAAGCGTGAGGGCATGCTGAAGCACAGGGCGTATCACAAGTTTGTCTACTTTAAGAAGCGATTTGGCAAGACTATGTGTGTCGGATGCGGAAGATGCACTAAGATCTGCCCGACAGGCATTGACATGGTTAAGGTTATTAATATGGGGCTTTGAACACCTCGACTTCCTAACCCGCCCTCGGGTTCAAAGCCCTCTGTCGTATGATTTCCGTCGGCATTAAAATTAGCCTGGATGTGGAATATTATGCAGTCTGAGAAGGGTGTTGGTGTCGGCTTTGGAGTGATGATTCTTAGGACTGGCAAGATCATCTTAGGTAAGAGGCATGATGATCCTGAGAAGGCATCAAGCCTGCTGCATGGCGAGGGCACATTATCACCCTGGGCTTTCTCTGTCAGGAGTTCGAGGGCCTGCCAATGGTTATGGAACCTGACGAGATAACAGAATGGAGGTGGTTTGAGTTAGACAAACTCCCAAAGCCAACCTTTTTTCCAAGCAGGAGGATAATAAGTAATTACAAACATAAAAGGATTTACGGACCAGACTAAGACACGCTGAGTGAAAACAAGAAATAAGGCATCAATTAAGCATAAACCCTCGGAGCAGCAGTTCCGATATAAGAAAACCCTGAATACCGAGCTGAGCTTTAGCGAAAGCGAGTGTACTCAATGTTTTCTTTCATCCACCTCCTCCCTGCCCTTCTCCAACTCCTCAACCTGTTCCTTATCCTCTTTCAGCAGCATAGCCTGGAACTCGCCCACATGGGTCTTCTCCTCTTTTGCAATGTCCAGAAGGACTTCCTTTATCAGCCTGTTTCCTGTCATCGCTGCCATCTGCTCGTAGAGGTTTATGGCGTCAAGCTCTGCAATTATGCCTGCCCTAAGTATTTCTTTATCCATGTCTTCTTTCTTTATCTCTCTTAAGTTTATTGGTATCTTTGACAACATGTTTTCACCCCAAAGTCTTGATGTTTGTCTGGCTTTATATAATTTTGCCATAAAAAACTTTGAATACACTCGCCTTCCCAACTCGCCCTCGAAGCGAGGGGCATAAAGCCCGACTTTTAAGTCGGGGATAGCCCCGAGCAGCAGATTTTCGTTACCTTTATATTCACTCTTCAACCCCTATCACACTATGAATCTCCGCGACTTTAGCCCGAGGCTCTACCAGGAGACGATATTTGCAACTGCTGCAACCAAGAACACTCTAGTAGTCTTGCCTACAGGGCTTGGCAAGACTGCAATAGCCATGATGCTTGCAGCCCACAGGCTGAGCCAGCATAACACCTCCAAAGCAGTTGTGCTTGCCCCTACAAGGCCCCTCTGCCAGCAGCACCTTGACACATTCACAAGGCATCTTGTCTTAGAGCCTGAGAGGATTGTCCTGATGACAGGAAAGACCCCTCCAGAGAAGCGCAGTGCTCTTTGGGCTGATGCGAGGGTTGTTATCTCAACGCCGCAGACAATTGAGAATGATGTCATAAACAACCGCGCCCCTCTTAGGGATGTAAGCCTCGTTGTCTTTGATGAGGCTCACAGGGCTGTGAAGGACTACGCCTATGTCTGGATCGCAAAGCAGTACTACAGGCAGGCTTCCTACCCCAGGATACTGGCACTGACAGCATCCCCTGGAAGCGATCTGGATACTATCAGGGATGTTTGTGCAAACCTCTCGATAGAGGACATTGAGGTGAGAACCCAGAATGACCCTGATGTAAAGCCGTATGTTAAGGAAATAAGGATTGAGTGGTTTAAGCTAAGCCTTCCAGAGGAGTTTATCAGGATCAGGCGATTTCTTGATAAGAGCTTCAATGAAAAGCTTGCTGAGGCCAAGAAAAGGCTTGACCTGCCTAACATAAACCCATCGATGAGCAAGAAGGATCTCCTGGCGCTTCAGGCATCGCTTCAGGCAGATATTGCCCAGGGCGTTAAGAACTTCGATATGCTCAAGGCATTGTCGCTTCTTGCAGAGGCGATGAAGGTGCAGCACGCTATTGAACTCCTAGAGACTCAGGGAATAAGCGCATTGAAGAAGTACCTGGACAAGTTATGCTCCGATGCTGCTGCCAGGCTTACAAAGGCTGTTGCTAACCTGATGCTTGACCCAAACTTCAAGTCTGCAATGGCGCTGACAGATGACCTCTTCTCCAGTGGGGAGGAGCATCCGAAGATAGCAGTGCTAAGGCAGATTGTAGCAGATAACATAAAAACAAGCGGAAAGATCATAATATTCAACCAGTACAGGGATTCAGCCACAAAGCTCAGATCAGAGCTTGGGAACATCCCAGGTGTTTCTGCAAGGGTATTTGTCGGGCAGGCAAAGAAGATTGACACAGGTCTAAGCCAGAGAGAGCAGAAGGCAATGATGGACGACTTCAGAGAAGGCAGGTTTAATGTCCTTATAAGCACATCAATTGGCGAGGAGGGCCTTGATGTCCCAAATGTTAACCTCGTAGTATTCTACGAGCCAATCCCAAGCGCCATAAGGCAGATACAGAGGAGGGGCAGGACAGGCAGGCATAGGGAAGGCAGGGTTATAATCCTCGTCACCCAGAACACCCGGGATGAGGCGTATATGTGGACTGCCCATCACAAAGAGCAGAGGATGTACCGATCAATCAAGAGGCTGAAGTGGGAGCTTAAGAGCTCTACTCCGAAGAAGGAAGAGAAGAAGGAAGAGCCTAAGCATGGTCAGCTGAGCCTGGGTGATTTTAAGGGCAATCCTGGCGCTGACAACCCGGGAAGGGCAGGTCATATTGATGAAGCAGACAGGGGCGTCACTGCTTCATACACTTCATTCAGCGCAGACAGCAAGGTCACTATAAAGGGCAAGACCCTTATCTTCATAGATTCCCGTGAACGCAATTCAGCTGTTGTTAAGGAGCTTATCGAGCTAGGTGCGAGTGTCCGTGTCGAGAGGCTTGATGTTGCAGACTACCTTGTGAGTGAGCGCGTCGGCATTGAGTTCAAGACTGCTGAGGACTTTGCAAACTCGATTATTGACGGCAGGCTTATGAGTCAGGCATCCTCTCTTAAGACCCAGTTCCTGCAGCCGGTGATGATTATTGAGGGGAGCAGCGATCAACTCTACACTGCCCGCAATATACACCCGAATGCCATGCGCGGTGCAATTGCAAGCATTGCTGTAAGCTATGGCATACCCATCCTCTATTCTAAAAACTACCGCGAGACAGCATCGCTGATATTTGCAATTGCAAAGAAGGAGCAAAAGGACTACTCTGCACCTAAACTTCACTCGCTTAAAGATCAGAACCCCCTATCGAGGGTTCAGGAGTACATAGTATCAGCACTGCCAGGTGTTGGGAGCATTCTGGCAAGACCCCTGCTAGAGCACTTCGGCTCTGTGAGTAGGGTTATGAACGCCTCAGAGTACGAGCTCAGGGAGGTAAACCTGATAGGTGAGAAGAAGGCCAGGGCAATAAGGCAAGCGATTGATGGGGAGTATGGATGAGGGCTTTGAACCCGAGGGCGGGTTAGGAAGTCGAGGTGTTCAAAGCCCTCGTCGTGTACCCACTCGATAATAGAAACATTTATATATGCCCCCTCTAGTCACCAGATATCACTACCTTAAAGTTACTATTTGCTGAGGGCTGGGGATATGAGGCTTAGATTTACTAAACTTGCAGAGTACGCTAAAATCGCTTATTTGCTTGCTGTCAAGGGCGAGTTCCCGCTTACTAGGGAAAAGATAGACTACCACATCAGGGGCATGCCCCTCAAGAGGAGGTATAACCTCTTCTTAAGCCTTCTCGGCGATACGCTTAACCTTAGAAGACCAGTGCCCTTTCCCCCGTACTTCCAGGTTGAGGTGACGAACTTCTGTAACCTCCGCTGCCCTGCCTGCCCTGCTGCCATAAAGAGGTATCATCGCAAGCCGAGGTGTTTAAAGCTCGATGTGTTTAAGAAATTCATTGATCAGGCAGGGGATTACCTTGTCTACCTCTCTATGTGGGGGATTGGCGAGCCACTAATGCATCCTGATTTCTGCAGCATGGTGGAGTATGCCCATAAAAAGGGTGTGCTAGTTGTGACAAGCACGAATGGCCATTATCTGACACCAGAGCTTTCAGAGAGGCTTGTTAAGAGCGGCATTGATACAGTAGTCATATCAGTTGATGGGGCAACTCAGGAGATCTATGAGAAATACAGGGTAGGCGGCAACCTCGAACAGGTCAAGGCAGGTATAAGAAACCTGGTGGCTGCAAAGTCCAGGCTCAAGAGTAAAACACCTCTGGTAAATATGCGCTTTATTGTGATGAGCCATAATGAGAACCAGCTTAATGATATAAAAGCCTTGGCAGCTGACCTCAAGGCGGATGTCTTCTCACTCAGGAGCTTTGGGCCGATATTTATAGATGACTCAGGTATTGAACATGAGTTTATACCGAGTGAGAAGAGGCTTAGGCGTTACAAATACGAGAATGGAAAGAGGGTTAATAGGAGGGATTTTGTATGCCGTCTCGGATGGTCAGGAGGCTTTTTTGTTGCAGACTCAAAGATAGCCCTCTGCGAGGCAGACTTCATGACCAGGCAGGCGTTGGGAAATCTGGAGCTGGAGGATTTTAAGGATATATGGTTCGGCAGGAAGGCTGATGATCTGAGGGAGAAGCTACATACTGATATGGACAGCATAGCCTTTTGTAAAAACTGCGTTTTCCGCAGTTCTCAGCTTGAAGGATACGACCTGGTAAACATAGGGTGTGAGGGATTTGGTCTGAAAGAGGTGTGCTGACAATAACGACATAGGTGCCTCGTATGGTGGAAGTAAGCGTTGTGATGTGTGTCTACAATGTAGCCAGATACATTGAGCACTGCCTAACTGCACTCCTTAACCAGAGTCATAGTGATTTTGAGCTTGTCATTGTTGATGACCACTCAACTGATAACACTGTGGAACTGATAATGGGCTTTAATGACAAGCGCGTAAGGCTGCTTAGAAACAACAAAAACTTTGGTGTTACCGCCAGCAGGAACATCGCAATAGCCCACGCATCAGGCAGATACCTCTTCTTTACTGACGGCGACTGCGCTGTTGACAGGGAATGGATAAGGAACGGCCTCAAGGTATTCAGAGAGACCGGCTGTGCTGGTATCGAGGGCGTAACCTACTTTGTGGGCAAGGACTACAAGCCATGCTTCGCTGACAAGGTTATTGATACGAGAGTGGGTGGCCAGTACATGACCTGCAACATGGCATACACAAGAGAGATTATAGACAGAGTTGGTCTGATGGATGATTCTTTTGGTTACTGCGCTGACCGGGATTTTGCACTCAGGGTGAAAAAACACGGCATAATTCTGTTTTCAGATAGAACGATCGTAACCCACCTGCTGGCTGTCTGGACTGTTAAGGGCTTCATTAAGAGTGCAAGCAGGATTAAAAGCAGGGTTAAGCTGTTTAAGATTCACCACGAGCAGGCATGCTTGCTTGGCAGAATTGTCTATCCTAGAAACCTGCTCGCGGTGCTGTTCCCACCCTTAACCCTGCTCATCCCCTTCTGCCACCGCTTCAGGAGATGGGATGATCTAAAGCTGATCCCTTTTCTTTACCCAATGCTGTTGTACGAACGGCTTATTCTGTGGAGGGAGTGTTTAAGGGAAGGGGTGTTTCTGGTATAGAAAACCTTGAACACCTCGACTTCGCTGCTGCTCGTCTCGGGTTCAAGGTTTTCTGATGTCGGAACTGCTACTTTGGCACTGTCAAGAATTTCGGCAAAAGTGAGATAGAAAGCGGGTTAATGGTTCAGCCCGTCCCATAATTAGTAAAATATAAATACTTCTTCCACGTCGAGAAATCAACTAAACACCGTCGGTGAAATACTGACAAAGAGGTAAAATGAGTTATATAAATTCCTACAAAAACCAAGACTGGCTTCTGCCAGTATCAATTAAACAAATGATTCCAGAGAACCATATCTGTTTTTTCGTCGAGGAATTTGTTGAAAACTTGGATTTTTCCGAGTTTGATTTGAAGTTTGAAGGAGCCGGGGCTCCCGCATACCATCCGAGAATCTTGGCAAAGATTCTTTTGCAAGGGATGCTAAGCAAAGAAAGAAGTTCCAGGAAAATTGCTTCTGCATGTAGAGAGAATTTTGTTTTTATGTAACGAAAATCTGCTGCTCGGGGCTATCCCCGACTTAAAAGTCGGGGCTTTACACCCCTCGCTTCGAAACGCAGATTTTCGGACTCAAAAGTTCTCGCCCTAAAGGGCGGGGTTATACCCACGAACTTTTGAGTATCTCGCAGAAAAAGTGAATCCAGATTTCAGAACAATCTGTCGTTTCCGTCGAGAAAACGCAGATTTTTTGAAGCAAGTTTTCAAGGAAACTGTGAAACTTGCTTCCGAGTACAACTTGCTTGATTTGTCTTTTATTGCAATTGACGGAACAACAGTAAAAGCAAATGCAAATAAAAAAAGAACTTTGAAGAAAGAACAAATTTCAAAGTTGGACGAAATCGTCGATAAACTTGTCGAAGAAGATTTGAAACAAGACGAACTTGATGCAAAGTTAGATGAAGAGAACTTAACAGCGATGGACAAAAGGGATTTTAAGAAAATTGTTTCTGCATATCGACGAGTAAAAGATAAAGAAAAAGTTAAGGAAAAAATTTCTTCCGCTAAGGAAGAAATTTGCAAAGATGAGAAACTAAAGAAAGTTTCTTTGACAGATCCTGAATCAAGGATGATGCAGAACAAGCAGCGAGTCAGAGAACTTTCTTACAATACGCAGTTTTCCGTCGATAAAAACCAGATAATTGTGGCAACTGATGTCTGCCAAGATGGACATGATGCGCATCAGTTAATTCCACAGATTGAAAATGTCAAAGAAAATGTGGAATTAACTGGAAAGGAAAAGTTTTCTGTAGATTGTGGATACAGCGATGGAAAGAATATAAAGTATGCCGAAGATAATGAAATTGATTTGCTTGTGCCGTCGAGGGCACAGGCACAAAAGTTTGACGGGAAGGAGGAGAGTTTGAACCACGACAAGTATGAATACGACGAGAAAACAGACGAGTTGATCGTGGACGGGAAGAGATATCAGCGACGAGGAAGTTATATCCACAAGAACGGAAGAAATGTGGTAACTTTTTACAGCAAGGAATTAAAGAAGAAGAAAGAGATTCCTTTCTTTTTCGGGGAGCGGTTGAGAATGAGAGATAAAATGGAAACTGATGAAGCTCGGCGGATTTATGGGTTGAGGAAGATAACTGTCGAACCAGTTATCGGGCAGATAAAGGAGAATTTTGGATTTAGGCAGTTTTGTCTTCGGGGATTGGATGGTGTGCGGGTTGAGATTAATATTGTGGCGATTGCGCATAATTTAAAAAAGATTTGGAAAATGGGAAGGGGATTGAGAAAAAATTGTTGTAAAAATTTGTTTTTGGAATTTTATAGGGGTTTTATTTTAGTGTGGATTTAATTGTGGGACAGCGTCGGTTGTTATACGCAAGTTTCTGAAAGTTAAAATTGGGGGTAGTCGCCGAGTTCCTTCGGAACAGATAGTCTTCAGCTTCGCTTTAGAAATATTAATAGAAAGAGAGGGCATCTATTCTAATCTGATAAACGTTTTATTCAACAAAATCCTGAATCCATTAGTTTTCGCTTCATTCTTTACAGTTTCTAACATTTCTTTTTGTGATTCTTTAATCCCCTCATTAGAAAATCCCTTGCCGGTTGTAAGTTTAAGAATTGGGATAGGATTAAGTTCTTTACTATTTATCTTCACATCAACTAAATTTGTAAAAAGCATCATTTTGAGTAATCCGTCTTTAATATCCCCTAAAGATGGCAAATTATCTGTCT
The DNA here is from genome assembly GCA_002763335.1 of Candidatus Woesearchaeota archaeon CG08_land_8_20_14_0_20_47_9. GTDB lineage: Archaea > Nanobdellota > Nanobdellia > Woesearchaeales > CG1-02-47-18 > CG1-02-47-18. The sequence goes on from PEYS01000071.1 coordinate 10,794, forward strand.
TTGTATGCTTTGCGTCTATTAGATAAAGTTCGTTTTTGTGTAATTCTACTTCATCAGATGTAAAGTAATAATTACCACCAAGATAATTCGTAATTGTTATAGTTCCTTTTATCCCACTTAATTTTTCTTTTGGTTGTGTTGTAATGCTTTCTCTTTTTTGAGCCATTTCCGCAAGATTTCTTGATAGAGTCATAAATGCATCTTTACCTTCTTTTAGCTGTTCAATTCTTTTTTCTGCTGTTTTTCTTGAATGCATTTCAACACCAATGCTCTTTGAGATTTTTCCATAACTGTCCAATGCTTTTTTACCGATTTCCCAAACATTTTCTATCTGGGAAATATTCCAATGTAAAGCATCAGACTGGTAAGACATCAACTTTTTGATTTCATCCTTCAAATAATTAACATCAAATCTTTGCTTAGTGATTTTCTTTTCATATCTTGAGCTTTGTTCAGCTTCATCATAATATGCAATAATCACATAAACACCTAATAAACTCATTAAAGAAATTGTATCCCACTGTAAAAAATCTCTATCCCCTTCCTTTCCTTCATCCTTAAAAATGGGAATTATAGTAACTTTCTTTCCAGAAAAATCTAAAGAGTCATATACTCTTGCATATGGATAAGACCTTGTCCTTTTTGCAGAAACCCACCAACTCAATGCAATTTGATTTTTCTCATCAATTTTTAGGATGAATGTTGCCTCTTTTGATAAACCATCAGCTAATCTATCAAAATCAAATGTGTGTAATTTTCTGCATAAAAATGGTTTATACTTTATACCTTTAATTTTTGCTGTGATGTTATTTATTTTATCCATCCTTTCTCCCTCTGTATTACCTCAAAAGTATCTTCATTATGGCTTAGCGTTTTTTGTCCGTCAAAACCTAATTTTTTCTTTATAGTTGGAATTAGGGATTTTTTGATTTCAATACCTATACTGTTTCTACCTAACTGTTTTGCCATTTTCATAGTAGTTCCAGAACCAGCAAAAGGGTCTAATACAGTTTCACCAACATAAGAAAATAATTTTATTGCCCTGTATGGTAATTCTTCAGGAAACGCGGCTATATCTTTCTCTAATGGAGAGCCAGGCATAACATTGTTCATTTCCCATAAAGTCATATACCATTTATTTTTTTGGATTTCTTTTGTATCTACTTTAGATTTTTCTCTTATTTCTTTTGAAATTGATTTATAATCAAACTTCCCTTTCTGAAAAATTATTATACTTTCTAAGAGATTATCTGGATAAAAATACATAGGATATGGATTTTGCAATATTACCCCACTTCTCCTACTTATTCTTAAATAACCATCTGGTTTTTTCCAGATTATTCTATCTCTATATCTAAATCCTGCTTCTTGAAATATTTTTGTTGCATCTGCGACTATTGGAAATTTATCTCCATTTACTAACATGTCATCAATATTTAGAACAAAAATTCTTCCTTCTGCTAAAACTCTAAATGCTTCCTTTGCCACTTTTCTAAGCACACCTAAAAATTGACCATAGTCTTTGAATAAATTTTTATAGTCAAATGGAGCATTGAAATAAGGCGGAGAAGTTATGGCTAAATGCACGCTATCATCTTTTATTTCACTCATATCCATACAATTTCCAATTATTAGTTTATGATTTGTAGCCATGATTATACCTTCTTTTTATTATTTTTATCAACTTCTTCTTTCATAAAATTTTCAAATTGCTTTGATAAAATCCACCCTTTACTATCGCACATTTTTTTGTATTCATTGTAAATTTCTTCTTCAACACTCAATGAAATTATTTTTTTGACATTTTTATCCTCTTGAGAATCTTAACCCTAACAAAGCAAATAAGCACCCTATCAAAAAAATTACGACTTTCGTTCCAAAAGGATCTTTACCAAAAATAGAGTAAAGGATAGCAATAAATCCTATTATTACTGCTGCTGCCGTTCCGCTTATCAACTTTGTATCAGACATATGGACACCCATTTTATATATGCTTATATAAGTATAAATAAGAACTTTATAAAAGTTTCGATGCCCTCTCTTTAAACTACCTTCTTTTTTCTGAAAAAAGAAGTAAAAACGGCGGCGACTACCCCCAAACCCCCAATTTTAGTCTGCTTCGCAGAAAATTATAATATTTAATTTTCAGAAACCTCTTCGCCATTTTTTTGCTTCGCAAAAAACCGTCTTGCAGACTATGGCTCGGTCTTAACAGACGCGTATAACAGCGATTAAGAGGAAAATCCTTGCAGGATTTTGCCCAAATTTCAGCTACGCTGAAACTTCTCATAACCGCATATGTTATGTGCAACCGCCCTCGTTATGCTCGAAATAAATAAGTTTATTAAATATCTTAAAATTATAGTTTCATATGAAGCAATGTAAAAAAAATTCGCCTGCTCGGGGCTATCCCCGACTTAAAAGTCGGGGATAGCCCCTCGCTTTGACACGGCGAATTTTTAGACTCAATTTTCGCCCTAAAGGGCGGAGCTTTAAACTCAGGCGAAAATTGAGGAATGAAATTTTCAAAAAGAAAGGAAAAGTAAAAAGATTGATTTCTGGTTACTCTGGCGACTCTTCGCAAACCTTTGGTTTGCTAGTTCCTATCGGGAGCGTACAACACGGGTTTTACGGTTCAGTTCTTGCAGAACCTCACCCAAATTTCCTGATGGGAAACTTCGGCAAATCGCGTATGTTAAAATGCCAAAGACCGCCTTTCTCATACAAATATGCTTCCGAATATCTGGCATGCGAAGTGCATGAACAGTAGGTAGAGTCCTACAGATGCAAGGGCGAAGAATGGTATGTACTTTACGCCCCCCTTGATGTTACCGTTCTGCATTATTGATATCATCATTGAAGAGAACACTGATATCAGGGATATGGTATACATCGAGAACCTCTTGAATACGCCTGGGTCGAGTGATATTGCGCCGAAGTTTATTGGGAGGCTCATCTGCGAGCTTGCACCAGTTCCGCCGAGCTTTGTGGAGAAGCCCTTCAGTATTGTAAGGAACTGGTACGAGAGGGTGAAGAGTCCGGGCGTAATGATGATAACGATAAATGTTATGAATATAACGTAGTTCAGGTTTGTTGCTATCATCTCCCGCTTCAGCTCCTTTGTCTCCTCTATGTTCTCCACTATGCGGTCTATGAGTTCAGCTGTTTTGCCGCCCCCCTTAAGGCCCTCTACAATGAGATCAAATGATCTGTGGAGCATAGGCGAGTCGTATTTTG
>PEYS01000132.1 GCA_002763335.1 Candidatus Woesearchaeota archaeon CG08_land_8_20_14_0_20_47_9
GAGGGTCATAGATATAATGTACAAGTTCGGGCTCTCAGGACTTGATATGATACGGCAGATACAGAGGGAGATCATAAACCTTGATATTGCTCCGAGGGGGAAGATGCACCTGATAGACCGTTGCGGAGAGGCTGAGTTTAGAATGACTGAGGGTGCTGATGAGTTTATTCAGATCGAGGCGCTGTTGAGTCAGTTTGTGTTGGCTGGCATAAAATCTTGAATGCCGAGGCGAGCCGTAAGGCGAAGCCGAGTGCATTCAAGGCTCTCTTTATAAATCCGGAAATCTTCCGAAAATTTCTGGTTAAAGCATATTAAGTTTGGATTCTGCTACTTCTGTATGGTGGTTCTACATGACAAGCAGTAGCGACAGGACAGTGCCTATACAGTGCAGCCTCAGCATGATGGATGATCCTGAGAGGGAGCTGCGGAGGATTGTGCCTCCAGAGGCAGAGACTGTTGAGGATGTTCTATACAGGATGTTCGACCCCAGAGGGGATAAGTACAACCCTCCGATGAGCGAGGGCAGTGTTAATCTGGTTAGGGAATTCTTATCATTACTGGAAGCAGCCCTCAATGGGGATCTGATCACCCTGCTTTACGTAAATAAGGGGGAAGAATTAAGACTGGTGATGCCGAAAACAGGGCTTAGCTCCCTGCTTCCAAGTCCACTCTATGAATGTATTTATGGATGTATTAGCCCAAAACTCTACAGCCTTGAACTAGAGCTGGTAGCAATACCAACGAGGGGGTAGCAGAATTGTCGTACCTGCTGTTTGGCATCCTGCAAGAATCAGGGATTGGCCTGATCAACAACAATGGAGAGCTATACTGCCTCAGCAGGGCTAAGAGGGCATCAGAGGATTTAGTTATAAGGCTGAACAAGAGAAGCCACCCGCTTTGCTATGTTGGCCCTGCAAAGCAGCTTCTGGTTGAGGGGCTTAATGAGTCTGGCGGGCCATTAAGCAGAATAGAGAACATGGAGAAGGGCTTCAAGATAGAACAGGTCTGCAACATAATCGAGGCTGTATGCGAAACATACCTGAGAATGCTAAACCCTGACCTAGAGAAGGTGAATAAGAAAAAGGCAAAGGCAGCAAGAAGTCTGCTTAAAGACCTGCTGATCATTGGAAACAATGCCTACAAGATAAGGTATTATAACAACGTGAACAGGAATGAATTCACCCTTGACAATATTGTCAGGGAGAGCTGCCAATCTCTCAGCCAGCTTGAGGAGAGTTGCCATAAGACTCTAACATGCCCTGCCTGCTCATCAGTGCATCACCTGCAGCAATACAAATCAAGCCTCCAATTCCGGATTGCTGAATCCTATGCCATGATCTCTGTGATAATCCCATCAATGCAGTACATTGACATGGACCCAGATGATGGAAACTGCATCAAGAATGTTACTATCAGCGTAATACTTGATTTCTCTAAACATCTGAGCATTGCAAATGAGGAGCAGCCATACATCATACCAAGCCCCCTGCTAAACTTAAACAAGGCATATGTTGAAGATCTGCCTAAGAATGCGTTCGGGCTCAGCTTTCTAACCACGCCAGCACACATACTGCTCAGCCCACCAGAGTATATCCGTAACATCAGCGATCCAATCGAGATGGCTGCTGAGCTTCTTCGTACAGCCCCTATTTTTCTCGACGCAGTATACCAGAAACATGACCTCAAGGGGATACAGAACCTATGCCATGATTCCAGAAGGCTTCTTGAGGGGGGGGCATCGTGAAGCCACTAAGAGCTGCTGTGCTTGGAGCAGATCTTATGACAGCCTACCTTATAAGCGCCATCTGCTTTAACAAGGGTGTTGAGGTTGCCATAATCTCAGAGAAGCCCTATGACAAGGGACACTTAGGCGAGGGTAACATAATCCTGCTCCCTGAAAGCAAGCAAGAGCTGCAGGTTTATGCCATAAGAGAGGGCATCAAAAAGCTAAACCCTGAATGCGAGGTAAATGCAGTCCCCATAAGACCATGTTACGCTGCTTCCCTAAACAGAATTCAACCAGACATAGTAATTGACCTCACAAGGGAACCAGAACAAAAGGAATTCGCAGAATGGTACTGTAAAAGAAATAAAAAGCCCCTTATATCGTCAATAGCAGGTCATGAGTCTGTACTTGTAATCTCAACTACTCCGAAAGGAGCAGACTCTATCTACAAGGACATAGGTTATGGGGACTCCTGGGCAGGGCTTGAAAAGACTGCAATGGCAGGGGCAGGGGCAGGGATCGCTGCTCTATACTTATCAGAGCCAGATTCAGATCAGTTGTTTTACTTCAGTCCAAACAAGCTCATCCAGGTTAATGGCTGCTTTGATATAAATGCTCTTGAAGAGATAAGGGACGAGAAGGTAAACAATGCAGTTGCTCAGTCGCCGCTAGAAAAAAGGCTATGTCTTGTTGGTGGCAGAGGCATGCTCTCAATGCATGTTGCGCTTGCAGCCCTGCTTGAGGGGGCAGCAGGGGTTGATATTTACGATAACGGGGCTGGGATGCCATCAGAACTCCAGGATAAGCCATTCTCCATTGAATTGCTCTATAAGCCACAAAAAAACAGCCATGCAGAGACTGTAAACATCATTGAGAAGAATGCAGCATACAAGAATGCTGCAAGTGGCGCTTACGCAGCAGTATTCGCAACTGGCTTTGAGCCAGGGGATGGCTTTGCGCTGAAATCACTAATTCTGAATGGCCCCCCAGTTATTGGTGGCCTTATAGGCCCGAGCTACAATGGCAAGATAATATCCATGCATAAAGGTCCGTGTTTGGTCTGCCAGCTTGCACCAAACGCAAACCTTGATACACTACGCAAACAGGATGATGGCCTTAAAGAATTGGTATCAACCTACAGGAAGCTGCCTGAATACAGCGCAGCTTCAGGCCAGGAAGAGGATTGGCCTAGTTGCCTGAGAAGCTACCAGGTGACATCTATGATTATGGCGAGCCTGATGGTAAACAGGCTGAGAGGCTTATCAGGCAATGCCCAAACACAACAGCTTATTGTTAAACCAGGCTCTTCGAGAACACTGAGGTTCTTCCACTCAAAAGAATATGGGCGGGGGTGTGCCTGCAATTAGATCCGCAGCAGCTGGTTTTGGAGCGGTAATCGACAGCCTGTTCAGAAGGCGAGCTGGCCAGAGGGGCAGCTCCAGGGCAAAGAATAGCTCTCCCATCAGCCTCAATGTTAGATTGGCAGGCTACATAAAGACGAGGGTTGTATCATTTATAGTTAACAAGCTCTCAGAGGAGGTTTATGGTGAGCCAGCCCAATGCTTCGGCCTGATCTGCATACCCAGAGAACAGATTGAAGAGAGGGAATTAAGCCGGGAATTAAGCCTGGAGCAAATGCTGATAACAGAGCTTGTTCCATCTACAACAACATTCAGTGGCCTGCCCTCATACAATAGGCATAACCTGGAGGGGGCAATAGAATACTCTCAAGATTCAGGGCTTGTTCCTGTTGGGCTGTGGCATACCGCTAACCTGGAAAAGAGCTGCTTTGAATGGGATACTGGCTTCTATAGCTGGGCGTTTAGGGACAGCAGAATGGCGAGACTAGGCACAGGAAACCTGTTTCTGCAGGGCCTGTCAATGCTCTTCAGCAATGCAAGCCTGCTCTGCGAGAGTAAATACAACAGGCAGGGAGACATATACTACAGCAGGGGCAGCGGTGTGGATGCGCATGCCCCATTCAGGTTTAACTTTGTCATGGATGGCTTGCCGTTACTGGACTATTATTCTTTAATCCGAGCAATAGCGAATGGATTTGATTTTGGCAGCAGAAGGATTGGCAACCAGGTGGAGGGTGTAATAGATCGCATAGTAGAAGAGCTTAGAATAAACTTCGGAAACCTTGTAATCGAGTCCCAGAGCCAGGAGGATAGTTCTACCTACACGCCCTCTGATTCCGAGGTCGTTTACCATGATGAGCAGCAGACAACCCAGCCTGAGTGCGAGGATGCTGTAGTTGAACCAGTAACTGAGAAAGTAGCTGAAGAGGTGGTGGCTGAAGAGCAATATGGGACATCAGAAGCCAGATCTGCTGGCATGGAAGCAACAGCTCTTGACCTGTTCATCAACACCTACGGGCTGGTGAATAAGCCCCTAACAGGGTTTATGAGGGCATATTACCAGGGCCTAGAGGCAGAAAATGCCTGTGAGCTCTATGAAGTTGCGAGAATAATTGCAGGTGATTATGTTAAGGCAGATGGCAGAAGGGCCTGGCTCTGGGGTGATAGGGTCTCAGAGCTTGAAAGGATCTGTGGCTCAAGCAGATTCTCAGATCATGCAGATCATGAGGAGCTGATCATGCTCCTTGACATGGCTGCTGCATCCAGCTATCTCAGGTATGCCCATAGGGAGGCTGCCAGCAGGCTGCAGTCACTGGCTGACAGCTACCTTGCCATGCATGAAGATGATGGCCTTGGCATGGCTATGAAGATAATGGTTGAGATTGTTGACGGCAGGGATAAAGACTATTGGAAGTGGGAGAAGCGCGCAGACACGATATCAACTGTACTTGGCAACCTCACCATTGAAAAGCTGTCGTCCTATGACCGTATTATGCTAAGGCGGGCTGCTGTGCACGCATCATCTAAGGGGATGTACAACAAGCGGATTGGCCATTTATTCGGTGTAGAGGACTAAGAATGTTTGCTCGAAAAGCCAAGATAAGCTATGAAGACGAGGCTAGAAGCAGGTTCGACAGCATGCTTGACCCACGAGAGCATGTTGATCGCTTTTACGGGCCTGAAGTGAATCCATCCTATTGCTTGCCCCTTGATATTCTTGCGCCGAGGGTGCCTGTAGAAAAGGTTGTTGAGATCTGCTCCAGGAAAGACCCCTTAAACTGGGCAGCGTTTATTGATTACTTTGCATACCTTTCAGGCCTTATCAGGGGCCTTATCCAAGTCGAAGATAAAGAAACCAGCCAGGTAAGCCCTGAGCTTTGCATACTGGCATCTGATGAGAGGCTGGAAGAGATGCTGAAAAAATACTGCAGCCTGACTCTCATTAATCTCTATAACTCACTTATTAAGATCGATAATGATTACAGTTTTCTATTCCAATTGAGTGAGACAGGACAAGGATTTGCAGGGGGAGGGCAAACAGAAAGATTATCTTCCCACCAGTCTGAGACCGGTGGAAAGACTAATCTGGAAAAAATGCGAGGAGACCGAAGCTTTAGCGAGCAAACACGCCCTGTGACTGGGGGTGTCTCCGAGCATTTTGACACAAGCCAGGATATACCTATGCCAAGAGCATACACACCACCGGTCATATTCACAATAAGCGATACGCTTGGGATTCCTGTGCATACCTTGTATCAGCTTATCATGGTAATGGAGATTCCAGAAAACCTGACCTCACTCTTCTTCATAAAGCCCTATAACCCACTGCTGCTGGATCCTAAAAGCCTCTTGAGGATTGAGAAGAGGGATAAGCAATACAAGCAACTCATTGATCAGGGCTTCTCACGCTTTGATATTCAAGCGTTAAATGCTGCACTGGCATACATGCCCAGGAAAAAGACTGCTGTAAAGAGGTTTTAGAAGTACTCAGTTAAATGAAAAATCCAGCCATGGCGCAGGCGAAAGCGCTTCCCCTTCGGGATGCCGAGCAGGACATTTTGCGAAGCCTTGCTGAGCAAAATGGCCAAACCTTATGGATGGCTGGATAGATCACATCCTACACAAAGAACTCAATTAGGGCTTATCTTGACTCCAAAAAGAAATGACAAATGAGTGACAATCCCTTAGAGGATAGCAGCCTTATCAATCAGAATATGGCTTGAACAGAAACATTTATAAGCCCAGGGCAGATCGCAGGGCTCATCAGGAGGTGTGTTATGGGGAGGATAAAGACTCAGCTGATAAAATCAACAGCCTTCAGGATTATGGAGGAACACGGGGATAAGATTACCAACGACTTTGGGAAGAACAAACTCCTGATTCAGGGGTTTGTTGACATACCCTCCAAGAAGATCAGGAACATCACCGCGGGTTATGTGACAAGGCTGTTCATAATGGGTAAGAAGAAAGAAGGCGCTTGGGTATGATAGAGTTCGAGACCGAGGCAGAGGTCAGGAAGCTTAATATCCGCGAGGAGTTTGATATCCAGAAAATAGAATTAGCAATAGCCCAGAACATTGACAGGGCTGACATGGTGAACATATTCAGCCCTACACAGGGGCTTGTTGAGCACTTCACAAGGCATGGCTACTTCTATAGGCCGAACAAGGTCACATACAAGATGGATGTCCCGTTCTCTGAATCCGAGTACATTTCAAAACTAAAGAAGAACAAGAGAAAGACCATAAAGAAGGCTGTTAAGAGGTGCAGGGAGTGCGGGATCAGCATACTAAAGGAGCCGCAGCTAAGCGAGGTGTCATACCGCGGATGGCTTGATGTCTACACTGAAAACATAAACGGTAAGAAGAGGGGCATAATAAGAACAGGGCTTGAGCGCTATTACAGAAGCAAGGACATGATGGCCGGGATATTTGCAGTGAAAGACAACCACATCATAGGAGGCATAATACTGAGGCGGAAACACCTCAGATCAGGGCTTAGGAAGATTTCATTCTCATTCGCCTCATCAAGGAAGGAATATTTCAAAAAGGGGGTGAACGAGCTCCTGAACCTAAAAGCAGTGCTCTTCGCAAGGGAGCTGGGCTACGACCACCTCGAGAGGGGCATGGATTCAAACCTCTACGGGCATTACCTCTCACCAGGACTTTACCTCTTCAAAAAGTCATTCGGCTTCCGCATAACACCGAAAAATCGCTTTGGTGAGGTACTCACCACAATAACAAACTACGCGCCATTCCAGGATATCATCTTCTTTGTCAGCCACAACAAAGAGAAGCCGGAGGGAAACCTGATACTCAAAAACGATATTGACAGCACGAGGATTGCAGAGTTCGTATCAAAGTACCTCGAAAGGCTCAATGTTTATAAAGTTGAAGATAATACCATCAGAAAGGTTGATGAGATAATAATTCCGAGAGGTGTGATGATATGGCAAAGGGAGAAACCGCAATACCAAAAGCACCCGCTGCAAGAATACTCCTGAGCGGAGGGGCGAAGAGGGTTTCAGCATCTGCAGTGGATGCCTTTGTAAGGGTTCTTGAAGAGCGAGCCTTCCACATCTCAGAAAGGGCTCTTCAGCTGGCAAAGCACTCTGGACGGGTCACGATTCAGCGCGAAGACATTGAGATGGCAGTCAGGAGATAGGTACTGATGGCTTTGAATAGCGAGGCGAGCGTAGCGAAGCCGAGTCTATTCAAAGCCATCACTAAAGACTATCCAGTGGGCTTTTAATCTTTCTAAGCTGATCAGTGGATACCTTCGTGTATATCTGGGTTGTCTGCAGGTTCGCGTGGCCTAGAAGCTCCTGAATGCGCCGAATATCCACGCCATTCTCAAGCAGATGGGTTGCAAAGGAGTGCCTTAGCGTGTGGGGGCTGACCTTCTTTTTTATGCCTGCTCTCAGGGCGGCCCTCTTAACAATCCCCTGTATGTTTCTGGAACTCAGCTGCGAGCCACTTCTTGATGGGAAGACAAAGGACTGCTCAGGGCATTCCCCAACATAATGCCTTAGGTGCTCAACAAGCCTCTCTGATAGTATGATAAGCCTGTCCTTTGAGCCTTTGCCCTTCCTGACCCAGCCGATTCTTTCATTAAGCTCGAGGTCAGAGATGCGCAGCATTATGCATTCAGAAAGCCTGATGCCTGTAGAGTAGAGTGTCTCAATTATAAGCCTGCTCTTTTCTGTTGGCGAATTGGCTATTAATGCGCGCACCTCATCCTTTGAAAGCACTGCAGGGAGCTTCTTCTCAGACTTCGGGGTTTTTAGGGCTACAATGCCCCTCCCAAGAACATCATCGTAGAAGAACCTTAGAGAGGCCTTTGCAAGGGATACAGTTGAGCTGCTGTTGCCCCTGCCCATAAGGTGGGCGAGATAGGCCTTCACATCATCTGCACTAACCCTGTCAGCAGGCCTCCCTAAAAACTCCAGAAACCTCCTGTTATACGACATATAAACCTTGATTGTCCTAGGACTAAAGCCTCTGAGCTTAAGCTCCACCTCAAGCCTGCTGAGCCTATCATCTGAAGCCTCCATGCACCATCACGGGGCTGTAATCGGTTAAAAAGCTTTCTTTTCGCTCCCGACACAAACAGCATCAGAGGCTTTTGACTAACCAACGCGTAGCGAGGTTAGTTAAAGCCCTCTTTGACGCAAACATTTATTAACACTGCCATATTGCCAGCCAACAATCATCACAATCATTGGAGGGGAATCATAATGGTGAAATCAGCGGTCAAATCCAGGAGTAAGAAGGATGCGCTGCATAAAAAACACAGGGCGTTCAGGGCAGCCAGGAGGCGCTTAAGAAGGCGCGTCAAGATAGTCAACATGCTCATAGTTATAGTAGCGATTGCCATAATCTCTGTCGGGGCGTACCTCATCTACAGCGGAAGAGTGAGGGAAGGGAGCAAGGAACCAGGTTCAGATGAGGGAGAGAACCTTGGTAAGGTCTCTGATTATGTTTTGGCAAGAGTGAATGGCGAGCCCATAATGGCCTCAGAGATTGAGAAGCAATACACAACGATTCCAGAGCAGTCACAGCCCTTTATCACCAGGGAAATCATTCTTAATCAGACAATAAACAAGCTCCTGCTCCTGCAGGAGGCTGAGAAAGAGGGGATCAGCATCAGTTACGAGGAGGTTGACGACCTTATCTTCTACAACCTTGACATGATGAATCGCTCTCTGGATGATTTTAAGAATGAGCTTAAAGAGCTTAAAATGGATTTTGAAGAGTTCAGAGAGAGCTACAGGGATGACCTGATAATAAACAGGCTGATCAATGAGACCATAGTGTCGCAGATAGAGATCTCTGAAGCTGAGGTCGGGGAGTTTTACGATTCAAGCAACTTTGGGGATGCAAACATAACAATTGAGGATGTTGAACCCCAGATAAAGGACTATCTAACATCGCAGAAGGTTATGGATGCGCTTGATGCGCTCATAAACAAACTCAGGAAGACCTCAAGTATTGAGCTGGCTGAGGCCAGTGGTTAGATTGTGAGGGGCTTATGGGGCCTGAAAAGGATATTGTGAACCTATGGCTGAATAGGGCTGGTTTCTTTACTGTCAGGAATATCAATGCTGGCAAGAACAGGGTTGTTGGCATTGTTGCGCTAAAGCAGGATGGCACTCCTAAGGTTGCGCACGTCGAGGTGAGCTACACAGCCTCAAAGCCCTCTAAGGTTTATAGGGAGGAGCTTGTAAAGAGGTTTGAATCAGCCCAGGTAATAAAGACAGTGAAGGACTGCATAAGGAGGCATGTCGGGAAGGACATTGAATACGAGCGCATACTCATCTCAACAACTGACTTTGAGATCGAGGGCGTAAAGAGGATATCCTTTTCAAGGGTGCTTGAGGAGCTTATATCCTGGATTGACAGGAAGGATTATGACGATGCAGTGATAAGAAGCCTCCAGATTTTTAAGTATGCTGTGCTCAAAAAGCCGAGGGTGCTTGCAAACATCGTGAAGATAACATCCGGGAGGCGCTCCCAAAGCAGGCTTATAGACTCCTTATGCAGCGATAAGGTGAAGAAGCTCCCAATCCAGGGCTCGCTTGAAAGCTTCTTTGGCGGCATTGACAGCAGGCGTAAAGATTAATAAGAGGTGGCAGAATGCTCTGGGCATGGCTTACATGGATACTGTAATGATAAAGAATGCCTCAAAGGGCATAGTCATATCAGAGGCTGCCAGGCTCTGCACATCCAGGGCATCAAAGATTCGTGGCTTGATGTTCTCCCAGCCAAAAGACCTGGTCTTTGCTTTTAAAGAGGAACAGCCAATAAGCCTCCACATGCTCTTCGTCTTCTTCCCAATTGACGTGGTGTTCCTTAACTCTGAGATGCGAGTAACAGGTTTGAGGAAGGGTGCTATGCCATTTGCCTCACTCATCAGGGGGCATGGCAAGTATGTCCTTGAGCTCAGGGCTGGAACAATAGCCAGAACAAAGGTAGGGGTGGGGGATGGGGTGGAGATCAGAGTCTCTGCAAATGCTTATCCTGAACATATCTGAAAAGCGAGGGATAGTTTAAGGCAATTTCTGCTTTTTCAAGCTCCTTCCCAAGGTAGATTGCATGGCCTATGCTTGAGACAAGCTGCTCTGCTGCAATCTTCATGTAGACATCTTCTGCGCTTGTTCCTGTATAAGTTCTAATGGTGTTATCATCCTGGCTTATATGCTCTGCACTAATCCTTCCATTGCTAATCTCAATAACAAAATTCCCCCTGGGATCAGGGCTTGTCACCTCTGATGAAATAAAACTGCCTCTCTGCTCATCTACAATCCTCCTCGCCTCTTCCCAGCAGTCCTCATATATATGTGCTGACTGCGAGATAATAACCAGGTCGCCGAGCTTAAGCCCATAATTACCCCTCTTCTCAACACCCCCCCTGATTAGCTCCTGTAATTTTCTCAGAACAAATGCGTTCTCAGGCCAGCCGCTGAACATATCATTCGAGCGGATTAAAGCAGTCAGAATGAGTTTGTCACCAGAGATCTTGACCCCAATATAGTTCAGACATGGTGATAAGCCTGGCATTCCCCCTTTCTTGTTATCAATCCTAGGATCCCAAAGAACAGCCACAGCGCTCCTAATGCCCTTTTCTTCACTCAATTTTTTTATCATCGCCTCAACCTGGTCAACCCCAAAATGTGCCCTGAGTCTTTGGCCATAGGTGTACTTTATCTCAGCAAGAGGCTGGCTACTAAGCACTGTCGGGAAATATTCCTCAAGCATCTTCTCGTTGCAAGGCAGGAAATCAGGAACGCACATGCCTTCAGGGTCCTCATCAGTCACAACAGAAATCAGGTCAACTACCTCTTTCATTCTGCTATCGTAATGTGTCGGAGAAACCCTTCCAAACTTCATTATGATATCAAGGAGCTTCACCCAGACCTCAGCCACCTTTTTACCAGACACTCTAAACGCAGAGTCCTCCCCTTTTATTGTAGCAGCTTCCCTTGGCTTCTTTTCAAAGAACATGGGTTGGCTGTAGGGCGTGCCTTTCTTTGCTGAGAGTCTTTTTGCATACTCTAAGAGCTCGTCAAGGCTCTTTGCCCCAATCAGTGTGACGTTGTCTCTGAGAAGCTGAAGAGCTTGCTCGGTGACCTCGATGTCAATAAAACCATCCTTATCACTCCTGACCCTCCAGCACTCGTTCCCCACTGAATCTCTGCCCTTCTCAAACCCCTTCTTGAAGAAGTCCCGGAGAACAGCCCCACTTCCAGAGAGGTCATTGCCGTATACAATGAGGTAACGTATATGTGTGTTTGCCAGAAGGTTTCTTACAATGGGGTCTAGGCCGCGAGTTGAGGAATAGAGCTGACCAATAACGCCGTAATGCTCTGGTTTTAAGCTTGCAGCTACTAGATTCTTATCTGACCATAGAGTTACAATCGCGAGAGGGCTTTCAGATACCCCAATCGTTAGCATGTTTCCCTTGAATACTGGCTTGAACATTCTTACCCCTACTCGCTTCTTAAAAGACGCTTTGATGTTGTCTGTGAGATGAACCTTGAGGCAAGATTCATGATGTGCTCTGAAAGCTGGAGTTGCTGAAGCTCAATTCCTGCCTGCCTTATTTCATTCACCCAATAGGCGTCTCTTTCTTTGTTAAGAGAGTCGTAACCAAGCTCATATACAATCTTCTTAATTCCCGCACTCGCTAACAATTTTGTGCATGTATAGCAGGGGAGCAATGTGCAGTAGATCGTAGCCCCTTTAATGGGGATGCCGTTTCGTGCTGCCTGCGCTATGGCGTTTGCCTCAGCATGGCTTGACCTGCAAAAATCGTATTTTCCCTCATCAAAGACCTTCATGCTTCTGCGATAACACCGCCCCTCATCACTACAGTGCGGCGCACCTGGCATTGAGCCATTATAACCTGTAGAGAGCACCTGTTTCTCAAGCACGATAACAGCCCCGGTTGGTCTGCTAAGGCAGGTCGAGCGAGTTGCTGCGAGTTTTGCTAGAAGCATAAAGTACTCGTCCCAGCTTGGTCTTATAGCTACGCCCTGCAGGTTTTGGTTAATTTTCATAATAAAACACCCCCTGAAATTGCTCCCAATCACAACTACATAATTATTTCTTCATCATAGGATATCTGCCTAGGATATCTGCCTAGGATATCTGCCTAGGATATCTGCCCGCGTCAAGGAAACAGACTATTTAAACCTGCTGCTCCCGCTCTCTGGTTGACACCCTGCCACTATGCCATTGCCCCCTGTAGAGGTTTGAAGAGCCCTTGACTTCCAAAAAGAGGATATGGCAGATACGCGCACCAAGTTCAATCTCAACCTCGCAGCTACCCAAGTTGGCTACGCCAAAAATAAGCTCCCCACAATACCCCGGCGCATCCTGGCCGCAAAAGAAAGCAAGGCCGCTTCGATAGAGCGTTGTTCTCGGGAAGATAAGCCCCACTAGATTCTCAGGGGTGTTAACCCTCTCAATAGTTTTAACAAGGTGGAAGCTTCCTGGTTTAAGGATAAACGATGTTTTTTTACCATCCTCATATTTGGCGACAAGCCGAGTCTTAGGCGTCTCCCTCTCATCAACACCTAAAAAACCTCGCCCACTTAGCTCGTATATCTCTCCGAGGCGCAGGTCAAAGCCAACTCCTTCTGGATTCTGCAGCTCCCGCTCACAAAGCCCTTCAACTAGCCTTTGCTCCTTCACAAGTCTATGCAGCTCACTTACTCCCAGAATCATTTTCAACCATTAGGTTCTCACAGAGACGCCATTTGACTCCTTCATCAGGCTATCCCCAATGCCTAGTCCGATGCTGTAAGAGCTGACCTCTGAGGCGAGGCTCAGGAGGTCTGTAAAGCTAGGCCTGCGCTTATACTCAACAATCTTAACATCTGTTATGTTAAGCCTCTGCTTAATCGCCTCAACTGCCTCTTTCTTGCCTCCAAGGACATCCACAAGCCCGAGCTCCTTTGCCTGAGCACCTGTGTATGCGCGGGCGTCAGCCAGCTTATTCGCATCTGAAAGGCTCAGCCCGCGGTTAGCTGCAACAGAGCCTAAAAAGTGATCCCTCATAAGGGAGATCTGCTTATTATACAATTCCTCTTCCTCAGGAGTCATGTTTCTGAATGGGCTGCCGGTGTCCTTAAAGCTTCCTGAAACGAGGCGCTGGTAGCTAACGCCGTACATCTCCATAAGTCCTGAAAACTCCAGGTATGATGCTATAACGCCTACGCTCCCTGTAACTGAGACAGGGCTCGCGACAATGATATCAGCTGAGCTTGCAGCCCAGTACGCTCCTGATGTGCCAATATCGCGTATCCATGCAACAACTGTCTTATTGCTCTGCTCCACAGCCCTGGCGATCTCCTCTGAGGCTACAGGAGCTCCCCCCGGCGAGTTTATCGCAAGTATTATAGCCTTTATTTCAGTGTTTGCATCTGCGCGCTCTATCTGCGAGACTATATCATCAGAGTAGGCAAGGCCCTTTTCAAAGGTGCTGGGCTCAGCAGATGTTATGGCGCCCTCAATGCGTATCAGGGCGACATTCCCTGACTCATGGCTCTCGCTGCTTAAAAAGAAGCCTGTAATCAAGGCTGTAACAGAGGAAAACACGCCCAGGAGTACAAGTACGACAATAACAATTGCAAGCCTGTTCCTGGGCTGAGTAGGCTCGCTCTCTTTTGCTCTAACCATTTTTATTCACCTTGGAATGCTATAACCCATAGTGTGGGGCTCAACAACCCTTGTCTTTGAAAGGAACTCTAATGCCCTTTTCCTAGGGCCTAAGACAATAAGGAAGGGCGCAGATATCCAGAGCAGTATCACAGGCGCCAGGGGCAGAAACCTAAGGTTCCTGACAATGCACTGCCAGAAGCGCAACTCATGCCTTCGCCCCCTATTATTATAATAGTCGCTGATAACATACAGGTTGAAGATCATCTTGCCAACACTCTGGCCAATGGCCCATTCAAGGAGGGCGAAGTATGATATCACGAACAGGGCCATTATAAAAAACATAAGGTAAACGCCGGTTGCTACTGAGCTGTTAGACTCAAAAAAGCTGTATGCTGCCCCGTAGGCTGAATAAAAGTTGCTGCTCTGCGGCATTAGGGCTGATATCCTGCTAAGGAGGCGCGTAAACGGGCCAAGTATCAGGTACTCCACTATAAGCATATCTACAAAGAATGCTACAAACCTCTTCCAGGGTGTTGCGCTGCCAAGCACGACCTGGAGCTTAGGGAGGTTAAGGTTTGTCATGATCCCCTTCTTAACAGCTATTAACAGAAACAGAAAGATAAGGGTTATAAAAAGCTTTTCAGTGAAAGTTACCCTGTCCAAAGCAAAGCTTTTTATAATTCCCCTGCTCACTTATGGCTTAGGAGTTTGATCGAGGTAGTTTTATGACTCAGAGAACAGGTTCAAACATTAGGAAGGCTAAGCACAAGCTTACTAAGCCTGTCAGACTGCGTGGAAAGATGCCTTTAAAGAGGTACTTGCAGGACATCCGAGCTGGTGATAGGATAGTGCTCTGTACAGAGCCGGCCTGTCAGGAAGGCAGATACCACATGAGGTTTCACGGCCGAGCAGGTGTTGTTAGCGGCAAAAGAGGTTCATGCTACAAGGTAGAGGTAGCTGACGGCGGAAAAACAAAGTGCCTGATAGTTCACCCCGCCCACCTAAAGAGGGTAAGGGTATAAGGGGGGCTTGATAAAAATGACGCAGCCAATGGTAATAAACGATGAGCCTATCACAATGGTTGAGCTCAGAGAGGAGCTTGCCAGGATTGAAAAGAGGGACAAGGAGCCCAGCTTCAGGGTAGGGAGAACAACAGAGTACCTCAATGCATTTGTCCAACTAAGCCCGCAGAAGGCTGAGGAGTTTAAGAAAAGGATTCTAGAGCTTAACATACCCCGCATAAAGGATGAGCACATAGACAAGATAATAGATGTGATGCCGGCCTCAGTAGAGGAGCTGAAGTCAGTTCTTATGGGCTACATGATAACGGTTAATAATGAGAATATCAAGAAGATCATGAATGCAGTTGGGGGGTTTACTTCTGAAAAGAAGTAACCTTGTTCTATTCTCTAAGGTGAGAAAAATGGAAAATAGGTTTGCCCATGAGGAGTATGCAATTGTGCTCGATTTTCTTAAGCACGGGTACCCATTTCATGAGAAGCCTGGTCATATAAGCACCCCAATTGTGCAGGCTATAGGTACAGATCACTTCGTATTACTGGAGCTGGTGCCAAAAAAGGATGTTGAGCTGCAGCCCAGCACCAAGGTATACATTGGGGATGGCAAGCGTGATCATATTCACCACATAAACGGGAGACTGCCGCCAGAGAGGCTTACCCAGACTGCAAAAACAGAACTCGAGTTTATTGTAGCTGACCTTGTCAAAAAGAACGAGAAGCGTTTTATCGAGTTCTTTAATAGGGCACAGCCATTAAGTACTAGAATGCACTCTATCGAGCTTATTCCTGGGATGGGCAAGAAGAGGACGTGGGAGATACTGGAGGAGCGCAAGGCCAGTCCGTTTGAGAGCTTCCAGGACATGCGAAGCAGGACAAAGCTTATACCTGATCCTGAAAAGGGGGTTGTGCAGAGGATACTTGAGGAGATAACCACTCAGCAAAAGCACTACCTTTTCGTAGACGCATTCAGCCAGTAGCCCAAGGTATGCATAATGATTACTGCTGATTTCCTTTCAGGACTTGACCGTTTCAGCCTGATCGTAAAAAAGAGGGTCACATCAAACTACGCAGGTGGCCGCGCCTCAACGGCCCTTGGCAGAGGAGTGACGATAAAGGATCACCGCATATACGCCCCTGGCGATGACTTCAAACTCATAGACTGGAAGATATACGCCAGGACAGATGACCTCTATGTAAGGCGCTACGAGGAAGAGCGTAACCTGATGGTGCATATCATCATTGACTGCAGCGCAAGCATGGGTTTCGGCAAGCCCCTGAGCAAGTTTGACTACGCCTCTATGATAGGGGTCGGCTTTGCCTACCTGGCAATGCAGGACAATGAGAAGTTCCAGTTCTCGACATTCTCTGAGGGCTTGGAACTATTCCAGTCAAAGAGAGGGCTGAAGCAGCTCGCAGCTATGATTGACTATCTCAATGAGGTTAAGACAGGGGGGCATTCGCAGTTCATGAATGCAATTACAAAGTACAAGAAGCTCCTCAGCTCAAGGTCAATGATCATAATAATATCAGACTTCCTCTTCCCTGTTGACGATATAAAGAACGGGCTCTGCCTGGTATCAAGGCATGACCTGCATGTAATTCATGTGCTTGATCCTGCAGAGTGGGATCTTAAGCTTGACGGGGATGTAAAACTGCACGACTCTGAATCAAAGCAGATAATGCGCACCTACATAAGCCCGCGCATAAGGCAGAGATACCAGGAGAGGCTGGAGGCGCATATCTCAACCATTGATGCCACCTGCACCCAGATCAGTGCAAGATTCAACGTGGTTAAGACAGACACACCGATCTTTGATGCCTTCTACGAGCTGCTGAACTAAACGAAAGATTTAAGATAAATCAACAACTACCAGCCCGTAGCATGTACCTTATCCTGGACATAGAAACAGCGCCCCTTGAGAGCCTTAATAGCGAAGGTAAGCCTGAAGATGCCCTGAGCCCAATAACCGGGCGCGTGATTGCAATTGGCATGCGCTGGAGGGATGAGGAGCGCATAATAATGGATCCTAATGAAAAGAAAATGCTATCTGAATTCTGGTCAGAGCTGAGGGCGTTTTCAAATAGCTACCCAAACTTCCGCCTTGTGGGCTTTAATGTCATAGATTTTGATATGTATTTCCTGATAAACCGTAGCCTGCACCACAATGTTAAAATCCTCCGCCTGGGTAGGAATTCCTTCCTAGATTTAAGGGAGCACGTAACCCTATTCAGGCCTTACAGAAAGGGCGGGAGCCTGATTGACTATGCAAGGCTTATTGGCGTGGAAGGCAAATATGAGGCAATAGAGGGCCGCCAAATACCCGGACTGTGGAAGGAGGGAAGGATTGAGGATATAAGGGCATACCTCAGCTCTGACCTCAGAATTACACAAGTGCTGCTGGAGCAGTGCATAGGAATTGGCCTTATAGAAACGTAACTTTCCACTGGTCTGCGACCAGTGGAAAGTTACGCCTCGTCCGATGCAGAAAACTTTGAATAACCTCCCCTAGGGGGAGGTTATTCAAAGTTTTCTTTTACAATCAATGCTATTCTCTTTCCATCTGCCCTGCCGCGCAGCCTTGACATGACCTTGCCTATTAATGCCTTTGGTGGCGCATCCTTGTTCTGGCTTATTACATCCTTCACAGCCTCTCTAAGCTCCTCATCACTCAACACCCTATAATCCTCTGGTCTTGGCTTTTTACCTGATGCGACCTCACAGAGCATCTCAAATACTGCATCCTTGCCTATGATCCCGCTGTCAAGATAGCCCAGTATTTTGTCTACTGCCTCATCTGTTATCAGGGAGCTGTCCAGCTTAAGCCTCGTCTTTATCTCCTTCGGCGCAAGCACTAGGGTGCTGGCGATAAAGCCAGGGTCAACATTCCTATACTCCGCACATAGGTCATCAAAGAGCTCTGCTTTGTTTGACCTTGAAAGCTGCTCTGCTAAGTCTCTGCTTATGCCTACCGAGGCCAGCCTGTCTGCTGTTTCTGATATCAGCTCAGGGAGTTTTATGGAGCTGATCAAGTCAGCTGTTATTGGTATCGGGGGTATATCTGTCTCAGGGTACATCCTTGCTGCTCCCGGCATAGGCCTAAGGAAGGATGTTGAGCTATCAGGATAAGCCCTCCTAACCTCTTCTGGAACACCGAGGAATGCTGCCTTAACACGCCCTATAACTGCCCTGAGTGCCCTCTCAGCCTTATGCCGCGCATCCAGAACAATTACAAAGCCGTCCCTCTCATTACAGCTGAGGAGCTTTATTATTTTATTTATGTGTTCGTCGGTTATCCCATACCCTGGGAGCTCATCCGAGTGTATAATGCCACCAACATTCGCACTAACCCGTGCATAGTCAGCCAGTTCGCTTCCGAACCTCCTGTTTGGTTGGGCTTCGCTACCTAAAATGCCCTTAAAGCCCTCTAACTTGACTGCAAGCGCGACGCCTCTGTCAGAGATTGCCTTACTCACAAGCCTTGAGTTTGAGGTCTTGAGTATCGCGGTTATATCCTTTATGTCATAGGCCTTTGGTTTTATGTTGCCTGATTCGAGCATCTTTTTTATGTTGATAAGTCTCAGTTGACGAATACACTCTGTTTCAATCAGCTTTTGCAGTATGTGTAGATCTTGAGCTCCCTTTATCTCAACCCTAGAGCCGCCTCGGATTGAGATGTTGATGTCCTGCCTTATAGTGCCTATTCCGCGCTTTACTGTCCTTGTGCTTCTCAGCATCATGCCCAGTCTCTTCGCAACCTCCAGTGCTTGTTCAGGACTCTTTATGTCAGGCTCTGTGCCAATCTCAATCAGCGGTACGCCTAGTCGCGAAAGATCGTAGGTATCGCATTCTCCTTTTCTCTCCACTATCCTCGCAGCATCCTCCTCGATGCATAATACAGAGATGCCTACATTGCCTTGCGGCGTTCCAATCCTGCCCCCTGTTGCAACAAGGGCGGTCCTCTGGAATCCGGATGTGTTGCTTCCATCAACAACAGTCTTTCGCATGACCTGCACAAGCTCAACAGGGTATGATTTCAGCATAAGTGCGAGTAGCACAGCTGTCTTGAGCGCATCCATGCTAAGCTGATTGGGAGGCTCCTCGTCAAGCTCAACGAGACAACTGCTTTCAGGTGAGGAGTTGTATACATAGTATTTGCCTTTCTTTGTTTCGTGCTCTGCAGCTGCATCCACCAGGCCTTCTTCTCCAGCAGATGCCCGCATCTGCCTAACTGTTCTGTGAGCTGGGTCCTTAGCATCATTGTCAGGAGAGCAGTTGCAGAATAATTTTCTTCCAGAAAGCTGTTGATGAACCTCTATACCTACCCTAAGGCCGAGATTTGCATAATCAATGTCCATAAGCGCAGAAAGATTCTCTTTTTATATAAATCTATCTCTTGAGAGAATTTATCTCGTAACAGCTCTTGGCAAAAAAGATAAAAGGAGGAGATGAGAACAATATAAACGAAAAGGAAAAGCGTTTATCTCCTCTTCTTTTTTCTGCTGGCCTTCTTTGCTGTCTTCTTCTTTGTTGCCTTCTTTCTTTTAGCAGCCATATGAATACACCTCCTTTATAGATTTTTATATACCTACTTATTAATAAGCTTTTCGTTTTTTCCGACGGAAATCGAGGGCTTTGACTAACCTCGCTTCGCTTTGGTTAGTCAAAGCCCTCGGATGACATTGTGACATGATCAAAAAAAATAAGCACGCTCTCGTCGATATAAAAAGCTTCAGTCAAACGAGGCGTAACTTTACACTGGTCGCAGACCAGTGTAAAGTTACGCTCTAATATCCAATGACTAAAGGCCAGCAGCGAATCAACAAAAGCTTTATATTCAACTCGTATTAACCTGAACATCTGTTTGGGCCTATAGCTCAGCCTGGTTAGAGCGATCGGCTCTTAACCGATAGGTCGAGGGTCCGAATCCCTCTAGGCCCGTGAACAGCTATGAGGTGCCATGGGTGAGAAATGAGGGCTTAGACTTCTCACCTATGGCCTATCATCTCCTGTGACTGGCATCTGACATGGGCCGGTGGTCTAGTGGTATGACGCCGCTCTCACGCGGCGGATGTCGCGAGTTCGAATCTTGCCCGGCCCATCGGTATAGAGGGCTTTGAACTCACTGCCCCCTCGCTTTGACGGCGTGTTTAAACTTAAAAGTTCTCGCCCTGAAGAGCGAGTTACCCACGAACTTTTAAGCATGATGGAATGCAAAAAGAGCGTTAATCAAGCATGCCTCCCAAAAGTAGCAGTTCCGACATAAGAAAACCTTGAATGCTGAGGCGAGCCGTAAGGCGAAGCCGAATGCATTCAAGGTTTTCGTAGGATAAAGTAGGATAATGGTAAGATATTTATACCCTGCCTTTTCCCACAGCAGGGCATGGAGATATGTGTCGTTGGTACAGGCTACGTAGGCCTAAGCTGCGGGGTATGCTTTGCAAAACTAGGCAACAGAGTGACGTGTGTTGATATAGACGAGAATAAAATCGAGATGCTCAAACAGGGCGAGGTGCCAATATACGAGCCAGAGGTAAAGGAACTACTCGATATGCACTCAGGCAAAAACCTCTTCTTCACAACAGGTCTTGTAGAACCTGTTAAAAAATCAAATGTTGTATTCATTGCAGTTGGTACGCCGTCCTCAGAAGACGGTAGTGTAAACCTTGAGTATGTCAAGGCTGCTGCAGCGGACATTGGCAAGGCCATAGATGGCTATAAGGTCATTGTAAATAAGAGCACAGTCCCTGTAGGCACAGGGGAGATTGTAGAATCAATAATCTCAAAGCATTACAAGGGCGAGTTTGACATTGTCTCAAACCCTGAGTTCCTGAGAGAGGGAACAGCTGTCTCAGACTTCCTGAAGCCAGATAGGATTGTGATTGGATGCAGCAGTAAAAGGGCTATGAATATAATGAAGAGGCTCTACTCAACTATCAAGGCTCCAATTCTCTTCACAGACATAAAGAGTGCAGAGCTGATAAAGTATGCCAGCAACGCATTCTTGGCAACAAAGATATCCTTTATCAATGAGATTGCAAACCTGTGCGACATTGTAGGAGGGAACATCAACTCTGTTGCAGATGGCATGGGGCTTGACAAGAGAATCGGCAGAGAATTTCTCAATGCAGGTATTGGCTTTGGAGGTAGCTGCTTCCCAAAGGATGTCAAGGCACTTATCAGCATAGCAAGGGAGAATGGCTTTGATTTCAGGATCCTCAGGGCAGTAGAGAGCGTGAACAGCGAGCAGCACCTAAGGGCAGTTGAAAAGCTTCAGGATTTAGTAGGCCCTGTTAATGGTAAGAAAATAGCCCTCCTAGGCCTCGCATTCAAGCCAAACACAGATGACACCCGCGAGGCTCCATCAATAAGAATCATAGAGCAGCTGATAAGTATGGGCGCAGTGGTAAGTGTCTATGACCCCAAGGCTATGGGGGCTGTACAGGCAATATTCGAGAACAAGCTTCAGTTCGCTGAGAACGCATACAAATGCGCATCAGGCTCTGACGCACTTATGCTCATAACTGAGTGGGAGGAATTCAAGAAGCTGGACCTCCGCAAAATAAGGAATGTTATTAATAAGCCAAACATAATTGACGGGAGAAACATCTACTCCAGGGAGAGGCTTGAAATGATGGGATTCAACTATCGAGGTGTTGGAAGATGAAAATGATTATTCCCTTGGCAGGAAAGGGCACAAGGCTTAGGCCGCATACACACTCAAAGCCGAAGCCCCTGCTGAAGGTGGCAGGCAAGTCTGTGCTGGGGCATATACTCGACAGCGTTGTCAGCCTTAAACCAGAGGAGATTATATTCATTACAGGGGATAAGGAGGAGCAGATAAAGGAGTTTATATCAACAAACTATCACATAAAAACAAGATTCATAAGACAGCAGGAGCTACTGGGAGATGGGCATGCGATCAGCCTTGCAGCAGACTACGTGAAGGAGGATCTCTTAATAATCTTCGTAGATACAATATTCAAGGCAGACCTATCAATCATAGGGGATCTTAAATGCGATGGCGTAGTATGGGTTCGCGAGGTCGAGGATCCCAGGAGATTTGGGGTCGTGGTGCTTAACAAGGAGGGCTACATCAGCGAGATCATTGAGAAGCCAGAGGTGCCCCCCTCAAAACTGGTCAACATAGGATTATACTATGTAAAGGATGCAAGGGTGCTGTTTGAATGCCTTGCAAACAACATAAAGAACAACATAACATCAAAGGGCGAGCTCAGACTGGTTGATGCCCTGACAGCAATGATCAAGAAGGGAAAGAAGCTGGTTGCGCCAGAGGCTGAGGAGTGGCTTGACTGCGGCAAGCCAGAAACACTCCTGAGTACAAACCGCTACCTCCTGGAGCATGGCTTTCACAGGGTCGTGCAAACACTTAACACTGTGATCATACCGCCGGTGCACATCGGCGATAATGTCAAGATTGAAAACTCGATAATCGGGCCTTACGTCTCAATAGCACCAAACTGCAGGATACACAACTCGATTATAAGCGACTCGATCATAGACCAGAACTCAGTAGTGGAGAACGCTGCGCTCCACAAATCGCTTGTAGGTGACAGCGCACTCATAAAGGACACATTCAGAAGGCTGAATGTTGGCGATAACTCGGAGATTGACTTTGACTAACAGCAAAAAGGGGGGCAAAAGGCTTGAACATACTCATAATAGGCGGGGCAGGATTCATAGGATGCCACCTGTGTGAAGGGCTGCTCAGAGAGCATGCAGTTGTATGCCTGGACAACCTCTCAACAGGGAGCAGGGAGAACATAAAGCAGCTCCTGAGCAACAGCAGATTCTACTTCATCAGGGAGGACATCACATCAGACCTCAGGGCAATCAAGGCGAGGCTCTCCAATGCAGAGATTCAAAGGGGATTTGACTGGGTACTTAACCTTGCAAGCCCTGCAAGCCCTGCTGCATACGCCAAGATGCCTGTTGAGACAATGCTTACAGGGTCAGCAGGCACGTACAATGCCCTGGAGCTTGCACGCGCATACAATGCAGGATTCCTCTTCACCAGCACAAGTGAGGTCTATGGGGACCCGGAGATAAACCCGCAGCACGAGGGCTATTTTGGAAATGTCAATCCGATAGGTGCCAGGAGCGTCTATGACGAGGCAAAGCGCTTCTCAGAGGCTCTCATAATGGCGTATCACCGCAAATTCAGGCTGAAGACCCGCATCGTCAGGCTATTCAACACCTTTGGCTCTAGAATGGCATCTGATGACGGCAGGGTTGTGCCCACATTCATAACGCAGGCCCTTGCCAATAAGCCCATCACAGTCTTCGGATCAGGCAAGCAGACAAGGAGCCTCTGCTACGTATCTGACACAGTCGAGGGAATCTGCGCAGCGATAACAGCAGAGGACAAAGATGAGATCAACTACCCAATAAACGTCGGCAGCGAGGAAGAGCTAAGCATAGTGGAGCTTGCAAAGAAGATAATAAAGCTGAGCAGCTCATCCAGCAGAATCGAGTTTAAAGACCTCCCTGAGGATGACCCTAAGGTGAGAAGGCCGGACATAACCAGGGCGAGGAAGCTCCTGGGCTGGGAGCCGAAGGTGAATGTTGACGAGGGGCTGGTAAAGACCATTGAGTGGTTCAGGTCCAAATGTTCGCAGTAATACTCACAGCAGGCTACGCAACAAGGCTATACCCTCTAACGAGAAACACTGCAAAGCCCCTGCTCAAGGTCAGGGGCAGGCTGATAATTGACTTCATACTAACCAAGCTTCTGAGAGAAGAGGAAATACAAGAGGTCAAGATAGTAACCAATAACAGGTTCTACCAGGATTTCCTGGAGTGGTCAAGAAACAGGAGGGCGAGATCGGCAGGCAAACCTGTAACCAAACCAATAACAATAGTCAATGACCGCATAACAAGCAACGAAACCCGCCTTGGGGCAATAGGGGACTTAGCCTTCATAGTTAGGGAGCAGGGCATCAGGGATGATATGCTTATAGTTGCTGGTGATAACCTCTTCAACTTTTCACTCTCAACATTCGTCAGCTTCTTCAATGAAAAAAGAGCGCCTGTGATACTCGTCTACGATGCAAAAGACAAAAGTCTTATTGCAGGGAGGCACGGCTGCGTGGTGCTTGATAATGACTCAAGGGTTGTTGACTTTGAGGAGAAGCCAGAAAATCCAAAAACAACGCTTGCATGCCCTGTGTTCTACATAATCCCTGCAGCAATGGTTAACCTATTTGAGAAATACACCTCGGAGACCTCGCAGAATAAAGGAATGGCAGAGGGTAGAGAGCTGGGGAATAAGGGAAGCCCTGATAAATGCAGCTCTGATGCACCAGGCAACTTCATAGCATGGCTCTCAAAGAAGACAAGCGTTTACGCAATGATGATGCCCGGAGAGAGGCATGATATTGGAAGCATTGAAGGCTACAAAGCTGCTGAGGGGCTTGGGGAGAGATTTTTTAGTTAAACCGCTAGCAACATAGACTTACAATTTAGGAATTGGCAGAATGTTTAGTCAAAAGCAAATAATTTTTGCTGTGCTCTTCCAGCGAAATATGCATTTATTACGCTGATTACGTTCTCAAAAGATTTTCGGGTACGCGCCCCCCCAGATCGTCGATGGGCTCCAGAACCACCAAATAATTTTGCTACAGCTTTGACGTCTTCATTTCCAAAGTAATTTCTAAAGAATAACCGCCCATTGTCATGTTCAAGATATAATCTACCATCTTTATTTATTAAATTCAATTTCACAGAATAACTACCAGCATAGTTTTGATTACTCGAGTCTATCGCAACAAAGAATTTGTTCTGTACAAATCTGTTAATATTTGCACTCAGAAAATTTTCAATAGCTTTTTGTTTTTCTAAATATAAACGATATAATTCGCTTTGATAAAAAACCTCGTACCCGGTATCGATGCTTTCTTTTACTAAATTGAATCCTATTTCAGGTGCATCAAAAGACATTAGAAGAATTTGTGCTAACTCAAAATTTTTAGAATAATATATTGATTTAAGGTCCGTGCTCTGTACTAGCGCTGGATACTGTTTAGCGATAAAATCAAATAAATCTGGAACATCTTCTATTGCTAAGTCTCCTGCAGAACCCACTCCTAAAATCCAAGCTATCTTTTCTGGTCTAAATAATTTCCACACTAAACCCGAAGAAGATATAAACTCCTTACCACAGATTTTTTTAGGGTTTAGACAAAGATATTTATCGTGCTTTATGTCTAAAATATCATGATGATCGAAATTAATAACCTCAATGGCATTTTTGAGACAAGAATATACTTGTCCAGGACTCAAAAGAAGATCACACACCACAAATAATTTTTTGTTATCAAATGAAGGGAGTGTTCGTGGCCTAAACGACTGACTAAAGACAGTTGCTATATCTCCAAACAGATAATTTAAAGCTGCTGCTGCACAAATGCCATCGTGATCTGCATGAGTATATATCAAAATGTCGGTAGCTGCATAATTTTTGAAAATGTGGATTATTTTCTCTTTCATAATTTACCTCTTAATTTTTCTATAGTTCTTAATATTTCTTTTTTACCATAGTAAATTCTCCAGTCCCATTTATCTTCTTTCTTCAATTTTTTGGCTAAAAGCATTCTAAGGTAACGAAAATCTGCTGCTCTGGGCTATACCCACGAACTTTTGAGTATAAAAACCTTTCAATTTTGTTAAAGTCCTCGCCCTAAAACTGGCTATTCACAACATTTAGAGTGTAAAGACCAAGAACGTGATGAGTTAGTGAGGGTTCTATAAAAATCTGAGAAGAAGCTTATGCTTATTGATGCTCTCTTCAGCATCCTACCTAACATCTAAAGTAGCAGTCCCGACATCAGAAAACCTTGAATACCGAGGCGAGCTGCAAGCGAAGCCGAGTGTAACGAAAATCTGCTGCTCGGGGCTATCCCCGACTTAAAAGTCGGGGCT